>JASBUY010000068.1 GCA_030147645.1 Aquabacter sp.
GAGCGCGGACACGCCCATTCAGGGCCGCGTGGTGGAAGCGCCCCCCGGCGCTCCGTATCTCGCCGTCTCACTGGACCTCGACCTGATCCTCCTGCGCGACATCCTGGCGGACATGTCGGCCGGCGCCGCACGGGAAGAAGAGGCCCAGCGTATCCTGGTGAGCGAGACCGACGCGGCCATCGCCGATTGCGTCGCGCGCCTCGTGCGCCTGCCGGAGCGGGCGGATGCCCAGGCCGTGCTGCGCCCCGCTTTGATGAAGGAATTGCATTATTGGCTGCTTCAGGGCCGCCATGGCGCCCTGCTGCGCCGCCTCGCGCGGCCCGAGGGCCATGCCCAGCGCATCGCGCGCGCGGTCTCCCTGCTGCGCGCCGACTTCGCCCAGCCCTTGCCCGTGAGCCAGCTTGCCCAGGTGGCCGGCATGAGCCCCTCCGCCTTCCATCACCATTTCAAGGCGGTGACGACGCTGACCCCGGTGCAGTTCCAAAAGCAGCTGCGGCTCATCGCGGCCCGCCATCACATGCTGTCCGGCCAGATGTCGGTTTCGGGCGCGGCCTTCGAGGTGGGTTATGAAAGCGTGTCCCAGTTCAGCCGGGACTATGCGCGCATGTTCGGCGCCTCACCGCGCGCGGACCTTGCGACCTTGAAACGCGCGGCCTGAGCGCGCTCGAGCCTTGATCAGCGCCGCCCGGCCGCCAGGAGCACCGCTGCGCCACCCGCCAGGATCACCGCCGACACCCGGTCCGCGACCCGTGTGAAACGGCCCGAGAGGGCGGACCGCGCGCGATCCGCCACCAGCGCCCACAGCATGTCGCCCACCAGGGCGATCACCGCGAAGATGGACGCAAGCAGCGCGATCTCGGCCACCGGATCGGCGGGGTTGGTGACGAACTGCGGCAGGAAGGCCGCATGGAAAAGCAAAGTCTTGGGATTGGCGAAGGCGACCGCAAGGCCGCGCGAGAAGGCTGCGCGGCCCGAGGGCGCCGTCGTCTCGCGCGCAGCCCCCGCCGCCCGCCATTGGGCGATGGCGAGCCAGGCGAGATAGGCCGCACCGAGATAGCGCACGAGATCGAAATGGCGCGAGAAGGCCTCCACCATCCAGGCGAGCCCCGCCGCCACGAAGGCCAGCTGGAGCACGAGGCCCACATTGACCCCGGCGGCGGTGAGCAGGCCGGCGCGCCGGCCATGCTTGAGGCTGGTGCCCACGATCAGCGCCACATTGGGGCCGGGCGTCGCGCCCAGCGCGAGGCAGGCGAGAACGAACAGCGCGAGGCTGTCCGCGCTCATCACGCCTCTCCGCCCTCGGCTGCATCCCCGCCCGCGCCCTCGGCGCCATTGGCCTCGCCGGCATCTTCCTCTTCGGAAATATGCTCCACGGAGACCACGCGCTCGCCCTCGGCGGTGTCGAACACGATCACGCCCTGGCTGGCGCGCCCGACGATGCGGATGCCGTTGACCGGGCAGCGGATGAGTTGCCCGCCATTGGTCACAAGCATGATCTGGTCCGAATCCTCCACCGGGAAGGACGCCGCGAGGCGACCGTTGCGCTCGTTCACCGCCATGGCGACGATGCCTTTGCCGCCGCGCCCCGTGACCCGGTATTCGTACGACGAGGTGCGCTTGCCGTAGCCGTTCTCCGAGAGCGTCAGGATGAACTGCTCTGCCGCCCCCATCTGCGCATAGCGCTCCAGGCCCAGGGCGCCGTCGCTGGCCACCACATCCTCGGCATCGGCCTCGACCATCTCCTCGGCCTCATCCCCCGCACCAGAGGCGCCGCGCCGCACCGCATTGGCGCGGCGCAGATATTCCGCGCGTTCCTCGGCGCTCGCATCGGAATGACGGATGATCGCCATGGAGATGATCGTATCGCCCTCCTCCAGGCGAATGCCCCGCACGCCTACGGAATCGCGGCCCTTGAAGACGCGCACCTCGGTGACGGGGAAGCGGATGCATGCGCCGTTGGCCGTGGTGAGAAGGACGTCATCGTCCTCCGTGCAGAGCTGGACCGAGGCGATGGCGTCGCCCTCCTCCAGCTTCATGGCGATCTTGCCGTTGCGGTTCACTTGGTTGAAGTCCGCCATGGCATTGCGCCGGACCGTGCCGCCGGTGGTGGCGAACATGATCTGCAGGCGGCCTTCGGCGTCCGCCTCCTCGGGCAAGGGCACGATGGAGGTGATGCGCTCGTCGGCTTCCAGAGGAAGGATATTGATGAGCGCCTTGCCGCGCGCCTGGGGCGCCGCCGCCGGCAGGCGCCAAACCTTCAATTTGTAGACCTTGCCCTTGGACGAGAAGAACAGGACCGGGGCGTGGGTGGAGGCGACGAACAGGCGCGTGACAAAATCCTCGTCGCGGGTCTGCATGGCCGAGCGCCCCTTTCCGCCACGCCGCTGGGCGCGATAGGTGGAGAGCGGCACGCGCTTCACATAGCCGGCGTGGGAGACGGTGACGACCATCTCCTCGCGCTGGATGAGGTCCTCGTCCTCCAGATCGCCGAGCCCTTCCACCAATTCGCTGCGGCGGGGGGTGCCGAACTCGGATTTGATGGCCTGAAGCTCGCCCCGAATGATCTCCATCACCCGGGTGCGGCTGGAGAGAATGTCGAGATAGTCGGCGATCTCGACGGCGAGCTTGTCCAACTCTTCCGCGATCTCGTCGCGGCCGAGGGCGGTGAGGCGCTGGAGGCGCAGATCGAGAATGGCGCGCGCCTGCTCGCCGGAGAGCCGATAGGTGCCGTCCGCCTGCAAAGCGTGGCGCGGATCGGCGATCAGGGCGATCAGCGGCGCCATATCCTTAGCCGGCCAATCACGTCCCATCAGAGCTTCGCGCGCCGTCGCCGGATCGGGGGCCGTGCGAATTAAGCGAATGATTTCATCGATATTGGCAACGGCGATGGCGAGCCCGACCAAGACATGGGCGCGGTCTCGTGCCTTCCGGAGCAGGAACTTCGTGCGCCGGCTCACAACTTCTTCGCGGAAGGCGATGAAGGCGGTCAGCATGTCATGCAGCGTCATCACCGCCGGCTTGCCGCCGGACAGCGCGACCATGTTGGCGCCGAACGAGGACTGGAGCGGCGTCATGCGATAGAGATTGTTCAGCACCACGTCCGCCTGGGCGTCGCGCTTGATCTCGATGACGACGCGCATGCCGTCGCGGTCGCTCTCGTCACGGATTTCGGAAATGCCTTCGAGCCGCTTGTCCCGCACCAGCTCCGCGATCTTCTCGATCATCGTCGCCTTGTTCACCTGATACGGGATCTCGGTGATGATGAGCGCCTCGCGCTCCTTGCGGATGGTCTCGATGGCAACGCGGGCGCGCACCATGATGGAGCCGCGGCCGGTCAAATAGGCTTGGCGGATGCCCGAACGGCCGAGAATGAGCCCGCCGGTGGGAAAGTCCGGCCCCTGGATGATATCCAGCAGTGATTCCGGCTCCAGCGCCGGATCGTCCATCAGCGCCAGCGTGCCGTCGATGACTTCGCCGAGATTGTGGGGCGGGATATTGGTCGCCATGCCGACCGCGATGCCGCCGGCGCCATTGAC
>JASBUY010000074.1 GCA_030147645.1 Aquabacter sp.
GCCGATGAGCGAGGCCCTGAGGCCGCGCAGGCTGGAGACCACATGGACCCCGAGGAAGACCACGAGGCCGAACAGCATCATCACCATGGCCCTGACGCCGGTCCCGGCGCCCTCCCTGCCGCAAGCTGGCGGGACTTTAGATCATCTCCAGCAAAAGTCGAAGCGACAATCGCCGCAGGCGCGAAGGTCAATCCATTGATTTATTTGACTATTTCATAAGAGCCCGGAATGGGGCGCGACCCTCCCTCCAAACCCTGCGCCCAGCGCATGGCGGAACCGCGTGACGATGAGGGGTGGAAAGTCTTCTATTCGTCGCGCGCCCATGGTATGCGCCACCGCCAACTTGATCGGCGGACGGCGCGCGACGCCGCCTCCCTTCGCAACGTGCCGCCGGCTGGTCCGATGCGGCGGAGGAGTTGGCGATGTCCTCATTTGCTCCCGTGCCCGGCTCTGTCCTTTCCGGCTCTCCGTTCCGCGAGGCGCTGACCTTCGACGACGTGCTGCTCGTGCCCGGCCCCTCCGATGTCATGCCCGGCGGTGTGAGCTTGGTGACCCGGCTCACCAACACCATCACACTGAACCTGCCCATCCTCTCCGCCGCCATGGACACGGTAACGGAAGCCCGGCTCGCCATCGCCATGGCGCAGGCCGGCGGCATCGGCGTCATCCACCGCAATCTCAGCCCCGAATTGCAGGCGGAGAATGTGCGCCAGGTAAAGAAGTTCGAATCCGGCATGGTGGTGAACCCCGTCACCGTCTTTCCCGATGAGACGCTGGCCGACGCGCTCGCCCTTATGAAGCGGCATGGCATTTCCGGTATTCCCGTTGTGGAGCGCGGCACCAACGGGCGGGGCGGCAAGCTCGCCGGCATCCTCACCAACCGCGACGTCCGCTTCGCGACCGATCCGGCGACCCCGGTGAAGGACCTCATGACCAAAGACCGCCTCATCACGGTCAAGGAAGGGGTCCAGCAGGAAGAGGCGAAGCGCCTGCTGCACCAGCACCGGATCGAGAAGCTGCTGGTGGTGGACGAGGATTATCGCTGCGTTGGCCTCATCACGGTCAAGGACATGGAGAAGGCGGTTGCCTATCCGGAGGCGGCAAAGGACGAACAGGGCCGCCTGCGGGTCGCCGCTGCGACCACGGTGGGCGAGGACGGTTTCGAGCGCACCGAGCGCCTGATCGATGCAGGCGTCGATCTCGTGGTTGTGGACACCGCCCATGGCCATTCGCGCAAGGTGCTGGACCAGGTGGATCGCATCAAGCGCCTCTCCAACAAGACCCAGATCCTGGCCGGAAATGTCGCAACGTCCGACGGCGCCAAGGCGCTCATTGATGCCGGCGCAGATGCCATCAAGGTCGGCATCGGCCCGGGCTCCATCTGCACCACCCGGATCGTCGCGGGCGTCGGCGTGCCGCAACTGACCGCCGTCATGGACGCCGTGGAGGCCGCGCGGGCCACCGGGACGCCCATCGTGGCCGACGGCGGCATCAAGTTTTCCGGCGACCTCGCCAAGGCGCTGGCGGCTGGCGCGTCCTGCGCCATGGTGGGCTCGCTGCTGGCGGGCACCGACGAGAGCCCCG
Organism: Aquabacter sp.; assembly: GCA_030147645.1. Classification (GTDB taxonomy): domain Bacteria; phylum Pseudomonadota; class Alphaproteobacteria; order Rhizobiales; family Xanthobacteraceae; genus Aquabacter. The sequence goes on from JASBUY010000074.1 coordinate 1,585, forward strand.
GCGAGGTCTTCCTCTATCAGGGCCGCTCCTACAAATCCTATCGCGGCATGGGATCGGTGGGCGCCATGGCGCGCGGCTCTGCCGACCGCTACTTCCAGGCCGAGGTGCGCGACACACTGAAGCTGGTGCCGGAAGGCGTCGAGGGCCAAGTGGCCTATAAGGGCCCCGTGGCAGCGGTCCTCCACCAGCTCGCGGGCGGCCTGCGCGCCGCCATGGGCTATGTGGGTGGCAAGGACCTGAAGGAATTTCAGGAAAAGGCGCGGTTCGTGCGCATCTCCTCCGCCGGCCTGCGTGAGAGTCATGTTCATGACGTGACCATCACGCGCGAGAGCCCCAACTACCCGACCGGCGGGTGATCGGGGACCACGGCTCCGACGAGAGCATGCGCCGATCGGCCAATCTGATTGGATCGAGCTCTAGTATCGGAGCCGGCTTCGTTTCTCAGGCGAGATCAGAATTGGCTCAGTCTTCGTTCCGCAACGGAAACCGAAAAGCCGTGTAAAACTGGCGGCGCCGGCCCCTTTCGTGCTTTCCTTTACTGGCGGGAGCCGTGAAAGCTCGCCGTCAATAAGCGGTCGCGCACGGCCGCTCGCCCGAGGAAGAAGCACATGCCCCGTCTGCTGCCGCGCATCCTGCGCACGCCGAGCCGTCATCGCCGCTTGATCTGCGCTTTCGGGCTGGCCCTTCTGGCCGCACCTTCGCTCGTTCTGCCGGCGGCAGCACAGATGTCCGATCTCAAGATCATGGCACCGGCGGCGCCGGGCGGAGGATGGGACCAGACCGCCCGTTCCATGCAGCAGGCCATCGTCACCACGGGCCTCGCGCGCAGTGTGCAAGTGATCAACGTTCCCGGTGCGGGCGGAACGATCGGCCTCGCCCAGATGGCCAATGCCAATAAAGGCGACGGCAACCAGCTCATGGTCATGGGCTATGTGATGGTGGGCGCCATCCTCACCAACAAGGCGCCCGTGACGCTCGATCAGATCACGCCTATCGCGCGCCTGACCGAGGAGACGGAGGCGATCGCCGTCCCTGCCAATTCGCCGCTGAAGACGATCGGTGACCTCGTGGAGGCCATCAAGGCCAACCCTGCCAAGGTTACCTGGGCGGGCGGCTCGGCCGGTGGCGTGGACCATATCGCCGCCGGCCTGTTCGCGCAGGCGGCAGGCGCGGACCCGTCCAAGATCAACTACATCCCCTTCGCCGGCGGTGGCGAAGCGCTGGCCGCCGTCCTCGGCGGCAAGGTCACGGCCGGCATTTCCGGCTATGGGGAATTCGAGAGTCAGGTGAAGGCCGGCAAGCTGCGTGTTCTCGCCGTGACCGCCAAGAGCCGGGTCGAGGGCGTGAACGCACCGAGCCTGACCGAAGCGGGCATTCCGCTCGCCATCACCAATTGGCGCGGCGTCGTGGCCCCCCCCGGCATCACCGCCGAGCAGCGCGCCACGCTGACCGCGCTGGTGGAGAAAATGGCGAATTCCCCCGCCTGGGCAGATGTGTTGAAGCAGAAGGGCTGGGACGGGGCATTGCTGACCGGCGACGCTTTCGCGGACTTCCTGAAGCGCGAAAACGTCCAGACGACCGAGATCCTGAAGTCCATCGGCCTCGTGAAGCCCTGATCTTTTCATCCGCTCCTCAGGAGGCTGCATGAAACCGAAGGCCAAGCGGCCGGACATGGCGGGTGTCGCCATCGCGGCCGGTCTCGCCGTCATCGCCGGCGTCATCTGGTGGGACGCAACCGGCCTCGTGGCCGGTTCGCCCTACGGCCTCGGACCGGACGCGGCGCCAAAGATCATCGCGGCCGGACTTGGCCTGCTGGCGGTTGCGAATTTCGTTAGCGCCTGGCGGGGCACAATGCCCCACCGCGAAGCAGGCGAATTTGGGCCGATCCTCCTGATCGTCGGCGGGCTCGTGGCGCTCATCGCCATCATCGGGCTCGGCGGCGGCTTCGTTCTGGCGACCGCCATCCTGTTCGCCGCCACCGCGCGAGCCTTCGGGCGTCGCGCCCTTGCCGTGGATTTTGGCATTGGCCTCGCCATCGGCGTAGGCGCGTATCTGATATTCGCCAAGCTGCTGACGCTCTCGCTGCCCATGGGGCCGCTTGAGCGGCTGATCTGAGGAGCGGCCATGGACACCTTTCTCCAACTGATCCACGGCCTGTCCGTCGCCGTCGCCCCGCACAATCTGCTGTTCGCCCTCATCGGCGTGCTGCTCGGCACGGCGGTGGGCGTGCTGCCGGGCATCGGCCCCGCCCTCACCGTGGCCCTGCTCCTCCCCGTCACCTACAAGCTCGATCCGGCGGGCTCGCTGATCATGTTCGCCGGCATCTATTACGGCGGCATGTATGGGGGATCGACGACCGCGATCCTTATCAACACGCCCGGCGAGAGCGCCTCCATGGCCACCGC
>JASBUY010000087.1 GCA_030147645.1 Aquabacter sp.
AGAACGGGCCGCGCATCGCGCTGGTCGGCGAGCAATGGTGGTGGCGCGTGACCTATCTCGCGCCGGACGGCACGCGCCTTGCCGACGCCAACGAGATCCGCATCCCCGTGGGCGAGACGGTGACGCTGGCGCTCGACGCGAGCGACGTGATCCATTCCTTCTGGGTCCCGGCCCTCGGCGGCAAGCGCGACATGATCCCCGGGCGGACCAATCACCTGCGCCTCAGGGCGGAGCGCGAAGGCCGCTATCGCGGCCAGTGCGCCGAATATTGCGGCGGCGCCCATGCCTTCATGTCGCTGGAAGTGATCGCCATGCCGGCGGAGGCGTATCGCGCGTGGCTCGCCGCCGCGGCCAGTCCGCCCCCGCCCCCGGCCACGCCACTGGCGGCGCAAGGCCGGGAGACCTTTCTCTCAACCGGCTGCGGCGCCTGCCACACCATTTCCGGCACGCCCGCCACCGGCACGCTCGGACCGGACCTCACCCGCGTCGGGTCGCGGCGCATGATCGGCGCGGCCATGCTCGACACCTCCCGCGACACACTCGCGCGCTTCATCGCCGACGCCCCGGCCCACAAGCCCGGCACGCTCATGCCCGCCTTTCCCATGCTCGCGCGCTCGGAGATCGATGCCATGGCCGCCTATCTCTGGAGCCTGCGATGAGCGATGTCGCCGAGACGCAGCCGGGCGCGCCGCCCCGCCATTACGATCTGCCCCGGCCCCAGAAGGAATTGGACGGGTTGGAGGCGGTCTGGCGCCTGCCGACGGGCTGGCGCGTGTTCAGCGCCATCAACAATTCGGTTGTGGGATACCTCTACATCGGCGCCGCCTTCCTGTTCTTCCTGCTCGCCGGGATTCTGGGCCTGCTGATCCGCACCCAGCTTGCCGTGCCGGGCAACGGCTTTCTGTCCCAGGAGACCTACAACCAGATCTTCACCATGCACGGCACCGTGATGATGTTCCTGTTCGCGGTGCCGGCCGTGGAGGCGCTGGGCGTGCTGCTGCTGCCGCAGATGCTGGGCGCGCGCGACCTGCCTTTCCCGCGCCTCGGAGCCTTTGCCTTCTGGGCCTATTTCGTGGGCGGGCTGGTCTTCTTCGCCACCCTGTTCTTCGATCTCGCGCCGAGCGGCGGCTGGTTCATGTATCCCCCGCTGACCGGCACCGCCTTTTCGCCCGGCATGGGCGCGGACTTCTGGCTGCTGGGCATCGGCTTCATCGAGATTTCCGCCATCGCGGGCGCCATCGAGATCATTGTCGGCGTTCTGCGCACCCGTGCGCCGGGCATGACGCTCGACCGAATGCCCATCTTCGCCTGGACCATGCTGGTGTTCGCGGCGATGATCGTGTTCGCCTTTCCGGCCGTGATCCTCGCCACCATGATGCTGGAGATGGAGCGCGCCTTCGGGTGGCCCTTCTTCATCGCCGGCAAGGGCGGGGACCCTCTGCTCTGGCAGCACCTCTTCTGGTTCTTCGGCCACCCGGAGGTCTACATCATCTTCCTGCCGGCGGCGGGCATGGTGTCCATGATCGTCCCCGCCATGGCGCAGACCGAGTTGGTCGGGCACCGGCTGATCGTGGTGGCGCTCATCGCCACCGGCTTCTTCAGCTTCGGCCTGTGGGTCCACCACATGTTCACCACCGGCATTCCCATGGTGTCGCTCGGCTTCTTCTCGGCGGCAAGCATGGCGGTGGCGGTGCCGAGCGGCATCCAGATGTTCGCCTGGATCGGCACCATCGCCGCCGGTCGGCTGCGCTTTGCGACGCCCGCACTGTTCGTGCTCGGCTTCATCGCCATCTTCACCATTGGCGGGCTGTCCGGCGTCATGGTGGCCATGGTGCCGTTCGACTGGCAGGTCCACGACACCTATTTCGTGGTGGCCCATTTCCACTATGTGCTGGTGGGGGGCATGGTCTTCCCGCTGTTCGCCGCCTTCTATTATTGGGCGCCGGCCTTCAGCAGCCGCCCCTTGTCCGAGCGGCTGGGGCGCTGGGTGTTCGCCCTCATGTTCTGCGGCTTCAACCTGGCCTTCTTCCCGCTGCACATTGCCGGCCTGCTGGGCATGCCGCGCCGGGTCTACACTTATCCTGAGGGGCTCGGATGGGAGCCCTATAATCTCGCTTCCAGCGCGGGCGCCTATATGTTCGCGGCGGGCATCCTCCTGTTCGTCGTGGACCTGTTCCGCAACCTGCGACCCACCGGCGGGCCGGCCGGCAATGTGTGGAATGCCGGAACGCTGGAATGGCTGCCCACGGGCAATTATTCGGTGCGCAGCGTGCCCCATGTGGAGGGCCGCTACCCGCTCTGGGACCGGCCGGACCTGCCGCGCGAGGTGCGCGAGGGCGCCCATTACCTGCCGCGCACGGCCACCGGCATGCGCGAGACCATCGTGACCTCGCCCGTGGAGGGGGAGCCGCAATTCCTGATGCGGCTTCCCACGCCCGGATGGTCCCACGTGGTGGCGGCGGTCGCCATGGCGGCCTTCTTCCTGCTTCTGGTGGCCAAGGCCGTGACGCTGGCGCTGATCTGCGGCGTGGTTTCCATCGCGGCCATGGTGGCCTGGATGTGGCGCGCCGACCCTCCCGATGCCGGTCCGGTGGAAATCGCGCCCGGCGTGGAGGTGCCGACCTTGGTCAGCGGGCCGCTCTCGCCCGCTTGGTGGGCCATGGTGGTTCTGACCATGGTCGCGGCTGCGCTCTATCTGTCCTACGTCTTCTCCTATCTGTTCCTGTGGACTGTCTCGCCCGAGGTCTGGCCGCAGGCGGACCGGATGCCCGATGCCGCCTGGACCTCTGGCGCACTGGCCAGTCTTGCCGTGAGCGCGGCAGCGCTGCTCGGCGCCGACCGCGTGCTGCGGGCGGGCGGCACGCGGATAGGGATGGGGGGTCTGATGGCGCTCGGGGTCTCGGCGCTGGTCGCAGCGACCGCGCTGGATGTCGGCGCCCTGCGCAGTGCGGGGCTCGCGCCCGATAAGGATGCCTTCGGCGCGGTGACATTCATGGCGCCGCTGCTCCAGACGCAGGTAACGGCGGCGGTGGTCGTGATCGCCCTCTTCACCCTGGCGCGGCTCTGGGCGGGGCGGCTCACGGCCGCCCGTCGCGTGGTGTTCGACACGCTGCGGCTGTTGTGGCTGTACGCGCTCGGCCAAGGCACGCTCGGCCTGATCCTCACCCACGGCTTTCCGCGCCTGATGGGAGGGGGATGACAATGCGCCTCGCCGTATCGACCCTCTATGGCCCGCTCCTCTGGGCCGGGCAGTTTCTGCTGGTCTATGCGAGCGAGTCCCTGTTCTGCCGCGCCGGTGCAGGCGAGACGCACCGCGCCTTTGCATTGGCGGTGTCTGTGGCGGCAGCGGGCGTCCTCGTCGTCTTGGTTGCCCGGCAGTGGCGGGCCCTCTCGCAGCCGGCTTTGGACAGCGTCGGCGTGCCGCTCGCCGGCCTCTCTCTTCTCGCCATCGTTTGGACGGCTTTGCCCTCCCTCCTGATGGCAAGCTGCACCGCAGCCACTTGAATCGTTAGCGCGAGCGGAACCGGAACCGGGCTTCGCCGCTTCCCACCTTGCATGCCGGCATGGAGAGTTTTCACGTGATCGATCGTCGGGTCTTCCTGATCGGAACGACGCTGCTGGCGGCCGCCCAGGCGACGCCCACACACGCTCAGGCGCCAAGCGCCGGCGAGGAGGGTTCGGCGTTCGACGCGGGGACGGTGCGCAACCTCGCACGCGAACTCGCGAGCCGCCCCTTCAAGGCCGCCGATCGCACCCTGCCGCAGGAGCTTCAGAAGCTCAGCTACGACGCCTATCGCAACATCCGATTCAATCCGGACCGTGCGCTCTGGCATGGGCAGGGTCTGCCCTTCGAGGCGCAGATGCTGCATCGCGGCTTCCTGTTTGCGGACCGCGTCGACATTCATGTGGTGGCGGGCGGCAAGGCGCGACGCCTCGCTTATGATCCGAGCCTGTTCCGCTTCGAGCACGGCGTCACGCCCCCGCCGGCCGGACTCGATCTCGGCTTTTCCGGCTTTCGCCTCCATGGCGCGCTGAACCGGCCGGATTATCTCGACGAGATCGTGGTGTTCCAGGGGGCGAGCTATTTCCGCGCGGTGGGCAAGGGCCAGGGCTATGGCTCCTCCGCGCGGGGCCTTGCCATCAAGACCGGCTCATCGGCGGGAGAGGAATTCCCCGTCTTCAAGGCCTTCTGGATCGAGCAGCCGCCTTCGGGCGGAAAGTCCATCGTGGTGCATGCGCTGCTGGACAGCCCGAGCGCGGCGGCGGCACACCGTTTCACCATCCAGCCGGGCGACACCACCATCACCACGGTGGAAATGTCGCTCTATCCGCGCGCGGACCTCTCCGAGGCGGGGATCGGCGGGCTGACCAGCATGTTCTTGTTCGGACCCAACGACCTGATGGGCTTCGACGATTTCCGGCCCGCCGTGCGCGACGCCCAGGGGCTCGCCATGATCGACGGATCGGGGGAACATCTGTGGCGACCGCTCACCAATCCAAAGCGCCTGGAAGTGAGCAGCTTCCAATCCACCAACATGCGCGGCTTCGGCCTGATGCAGCGCCAGCGCTCCTTCTTCGATTATCAGGACCTGGAAGCCCGCTACGAGAAGCGCCCGAGCCTGTGGCTGGAGCCCATCGGCGATTGGGGCGAAGGGGCCGTCCATCTGGTGGAAATCCCGACGCCGGAAGAGGTTCACGACAATATCGTCGCCTTCTGGCGCCCCAAGGACACGCTGCGCAAGGGCGGGGAATACAATTACACCTATCGGCTCCATTGGGCCTGGGACGTGCCCGGGCCGGCAAGTCTCGGGCGCGTGTCTTCCACTCGCGCAGGCGCCATGTCCGGCCGGCGCCTGTTCGTGATCGACCTCGTGGACGGGCCGATGCGCGATCTCGCTCCCGAAGGCGTGGAAGCGCGCGTGTCCACCAGTGCGGGCGAGATTTCCAACGTGGTGCTCCAGCAAAATCCGGAGATCCAGGGCACGCGCCTCAGCTTCATGCTCGACCCCAAGGGGACGGATATCGCGGAATTGCGCGCGGGCGTGTTCCGTGACCAGACGGCCCTGTCCGAGACCTGGATCTACCGATGGACGCCTTAAGCCCGCCCGCGGCCCGCGCCCGACTTGCGGAGGGCGGCCTGCCGCCCGAGCAGCCGCTCGCCATGCCGGTCCAGTCGCTTCAGGCCCAGCCGGAAACCGACCGCCGCCTGGCGCCGGATGCCGGACGCTGGGCGCGGCGGGCCTTCGTACTGCTGGTGCCGCTGCTCCTGACCGTCGCCGCCGCCTATGAGATGCACGCCGTGCTCGATATTGGCGGCGTCACGGGGCTCGAATGGATCGTCCTCGTCCTGTTCGTCCTGCTGTTTGGCTGGATCAGCCTCACCTTCTCCACCGCCTTGGCCGGCGCCATATCGCTGGCGCGCGGACGGCTCGAGCTCGGCGTCGCGCCGGATGGGCCGCTGCCGGATCTCACTCTGCGCACCGCCATCCTGATGCCCATCTATAACGAGGCGCCCACGCGCGTCTTCGCGGGCCTCCAGGCCATGGCGGAGTCGCTCGCCGAGACGGGGCGCGCAGACTATTTCGACATTTTCATTCTGAGCGACACCACCGATCCCGACGTGTGGATCGCGGAAGAGGCGGCTTTCCTGGACCTGCGGGCGCAGCTCCCCGATATGCGGATCTATTACCGCCATCGCACCGAGAATACCGACCGCAAGGCGGGAAATGTGGCGGACTGGGTGCGCCGTTTCGGCGGGGGCTATGAGGCGATGCTGGTGCTCGACGCGGACAGCGTCATGACGGGCGCGTGCATGGTCCGTCTTGCCGCCGCGCTGGAGCGCAATCCCGGCGTTGGCCTGCTCCAGACTTTGCCCGTCATTGTCGGCGCCCGCACGCTGTTTGCGCGGCTCCAGCAATTTGCCGGCCGGCTCTATGGGCCGATGCTGGCCCACGGGCTCGCCTTCTGGTTCGGGCCGCAGGGCAATTATTGGGGCCACAACGCCATCATCCGCACCGAGGCCTTCGCGGCGGCCGCCGCCTTGCCGCATCTGAAAGGGCCCGCGCCCTTCGGCGGGCCGATCCTCAGCCACGATTTCGTGGAGGCCGCGCTCCTGGTGCGCGCCGGATGGGGCGTGCACATGCTGCCCGCGCTCACGGGCAGCTATGAGGAAGGACCGCCCTCGCTCTCCACCATCGCTGTGCGCGACCGGCGCTGGTGCCAGGGCAATCTCCAGCATGCGGCGGTTCTGCCGGCGCGCGGGCTCAGCGGCATCAGCCGCGTCCATCTGCTGACCGGGATTGCGAGCTATGTGTCCGCGCCTTTGTGGCTCGTCATGATGCTGGCGGGACTTCTGACGGCGCTTCAGGCGCGGTTCGTCCCGCCCGATTATTTCCCCTCCCAATTCTCGCTCTTTCCCAACTGGCCGGCGCAGGATCCCGCGCGCGCGGCCTGGGTCTTCATTGGCACCATGGCGGTGCTGATCCTGCCGAAATTCCTTGCTCTCGGCTTTGCGCTCGCGACGCGCGAGGTACGCTCGGGTTTCGGCGGCGGGCTCCGGCTGTTTATCGCCACGCTGAGCGAAATCATCATTGCGGGCCTGTGCGCGCCCATCAGCATGTTCTCTCAGACCCAGGCCGTCGCCAGCATCCTGGCAGGACGCGACAGCGGCTGGAGCGCTCAGGACCGCGACGATGGCAGCGTCCCGCTCGAGGCGGCCTTCCGGCAATTCCTGCCCCATATGCTGGTCGGGCTCGCCTTTGCCGGCGCGACCCTTGCCATCGCCGTGCCGCTGGCCTTGTGGATGTCGCCCGTGATCCTGGGCCTCGTCCTGGCCGCACCGCTGGTGGCCTGGACCAGCCGCCCGCTGAGCGGCTCGCTCCTCACCACGCCTGAGGACCGGGCCTGCCCGCATGTGCTGGCGCGGGCCTTTGCGCTCCGGTCCCATTTTTCGCGCTATGGGGTTCCGCCGGGCGCCGTGGAGCGTCTCGCCGGTGATCCCGCGCTCCTCGCCTTCCACCGGGCAGCATTGCCGGAGGGCGGGCGGCGGCGGGCCGGGGACCATCGTTCGGAGCGTCTCGTGGCGCGCGCCAAGCTGGAGGATGCCTTTCTCGGTAGCCCTCTGGCGCTTTCCCGCGCGGAAATGCGCGCCGCGCTCGCTGATGATGTAGCGCTCGACCGCTTGCTTGCGATCGAGGCGGGTCCGCCGGATCTCACTCGGCCACGCCCCCTGCCGCGCGCGCCCCGCCGTCCGCGCCAGGCGAAGCCGGCCTGATCACTCAAGCCCAAAGGAAGCAGGCCAGGCCCCGATGGCCAGCCTCAAGGCCAAGCCCCCGTGAACCCCTCCGTCCCCCGCGCGTTGAGAGGCGAGATACATCGGGAGGACGCGATGCAATTCCAGGACATGGGCGCGGTGATTTACTTCATCGGCATCGGCGCGGGCACCCTCCTCCTGCTGGCGGGCCTGATCTATGGCACGTGGCAGGGTCGCCTGCGGCGCGAGGAGACCGGACATGCACTGCCGGGAGAGGATCCGCCAACGCATGGAGCGTCCCCCGGCGCGAACACGCGCAGCCTCGGGGGGCGCCGTGGCCCCATGATGAATCCCCGGGCCCGCACGCTCATGATCGGCGGGGGCGCGCTCGTAGTGATTGTGGCGCTGTTTGGAGCGCTGATCCCCACCACGCAGAAGATCGACATGGACCGCCCCACGGCGTCCGAACCCTCCAGCGATGCGCGACCGGCGCAGCCGACCGACCCGACCGCCGTCGGAAACTCGCCGGTGCGCTGAGCCTCATCCGACCAGACGAGGGTGAATCGCGCTGGTCGAAGACTGCGTATCTTAGAGAGAGAGCAACGGGCTCAGCCCTCGAGCAGAAGACGCTCAGAGCGGCCATACAGAGGGCGCGAGGGCCGCGGGCTCATCGCGTGCGAGGACGGGTCTGGAATTGGCCGGAAACCCGCAGGACTGACCGGCGACCATACAAAAAGACCGCTCCCGCTCGCGGGAGAAATCGGGGCGATCCATCAAATAGATTTCGCACCACGCCTGCCCGCCGATCTTGCGCACGAGGGCGCGCACATTCAGCACCGCCGAATGCACCGCCTTGCTGTCTCCGGGATCGTTCACCACGTCGAAAGCGGGCTGGACGGTGCGGGCATATTTCATCGCCGCCAAGGCCTCGCCCTGGAGGTGACACAACTCCTGCGCCTCGGAGGCCGCGGCGACCATTCCAGCCAGCATCTTCTGCTCGCCCACCGCCTCATCGGACAGCTGAGCCAAGACCAAAGCCAGAGAAACAATCGCCAGTTGTGAAAACAACATCGACGCAACCCTAATAATCCGCAAGCCAAGCGTAGCTGCCGACTGGTTGCTTCCTCCCTAACTTGCGAACAGCGAACTATTTTTTACGGCATACGACTAAAGTTATCCAAAAAAAGCGATCCAAAGCAATCCAGAACAACATAATACCGTAACGCCGGCAATTGCCAGATAGATCACATTATCCATCGTTCCCCCCACAGTGACGTGATCCAGGCCCGATGGGAGAGCCCGGATCACGGGTGCGCTCACCCGCGAAGGGTGGCGCCCGTCTTTTTAGAAACCTCGGCGACGATGCGCGCCGCCACCGCCTCGATCTCGGCATCGGTCAGGGTCCGCTCGCGCGGCTGGAGGACCACCTCCACGGCGACGGACTTCTTGTCTTCGGCGATGCCGGCGCCCTGATACACGTCGAAGATGCTGGCGCCAGCCACCAGTTTCTTGTCCACGGCGAGTGCGGTGCGCAGGATGTCGGCCGCCGCAACCGAGCGATCCACCACGAAGGCGAAGTCGCGCTTCACCGGCTGGAAGGCCGAAAGATCCAGGGCCGGCTTCACCTTGGTCGCCTTGGCCTTGGGCTCGGGCACCCGGTCGAGGATCACTTCGAACCCAACGATGGGCCCCGTGACGTCCAGGGCTTCGAGAACGGATGGATGCAGTTCGCCGAATGTGCCGATCACGTTGGGTCCGAGCCGCAGCGCGCCGGAACGGCCCGGATGGTACCAGCCGGGCGCGTCCGCCGTGACCTGGAGATTGGCGACCGGCGCTCCCGCTGCGGCAAGCACGGCAAGCGCGTCGGCCTTGGCGTCGAACACATCCACACTGCCCGCCGCGCCCTGCCAGAAGCGGCCCGAGCCGGACGGCTTCGCCGTGCCGCGCCGCACGCCGGATGCGGCCATGCGCTGATCCTCGGGACGGTCACCGGCGAACACCTGCCCCACTTCGAACAGGCAGGCATCGCCATAGCCGCGATCGCCATTGGCCTGCGCCGCGTGCAGCAGGCCGGGCAGCAGGCTCGGGCGCATGTCGGAGAGATCGGAGGCGATGGGATTGACCAACGCCAGTTCCGGTGCGCCGCCGCCGAACTGCGTCGCCTCCTTGGCGGGCACGAAGGACCAGGTGACGGCCTCCACCAGCCCGCGCGCGGCCAGCGCGCGCCGCGCCTTGCGGGTCCGCAATTGGAGCGGGGTCAGCACCGGCTTGCGCCCGCCGCCGTCGCGCGGGAATTCGGTGAGCGGCACGCGGGCGAGGCCGAGAATGCGCACCACCTCTTCCACGAGGTCAGCCTTGCCCTCCACGTCGCCCCGCCAGGAGGGCGGAACCACCTGGACCACGGGGGCCGCGCCCGACACGCGGAAGCCGAGGCGCGCCAGTACGCCGCGCATCTCCTCCTCGCTGGCCTCAAGGCCCGAGAGGCGCTTCACCTCGGCGAAGGGGAAATCGATGGTGCGGGTTGTGTCCGGCACGGTGCCGGCCATCACCACTTCGGAGGGCTCGCCGCCGCACAGATCCATCACCAGATGGGTCGCAAGCTCCAGCCCCGGCAGCATGAAGGCCGGATCGATGCCGCGCTCGAAGCGGAAGCGGGCATCGGAATTGATGCCGAGCTTGCGTCCGGTCTGGGCGATATTGATGGGCTCCCAGAGCGCGGACTCGATCACCACGTCGGTGGTCGCCTCGTCGCAGCCGGACTCCTCGCCGCCCATGATGCCGGCAAGGCTCTCCACGCCCTTGTCGTCGGCGATGACGCACATGGTCTCGTCGAGCGTGTAAGTCCGCCCGTCCAGCGCCAGCAGGGTCTCGCCCGCCTTGGCCCGGCGTACCACGAGGTCGCCGGTCACCTTCTTCAGGTCAAACACATGGAGCGGACGGTCGCGGTCCATGGTGAGCAGGTTGGTGATGTCCACCAGCGCATTGATGGGCCGCAGTCCGATGGCGCGCAGCTTCGCCTGGAGCCAGTCGGGCGAGGGCCCGTTCTTCACGCCGCGCACCACCCGCAACGCGAAGGCCGGGCACAAGGACGGCGTGTCGCCGAAATCGAGGCGCACCTTCACCGTCGAGGGGAAAGTCCCGGCCACCGGCTTCACGTCCCGCGTCTTCAGCGTGCCGAGGCCGGCGGCGGCGAGATCGCGGGCGATGCCGGAAATACCGAGGCAATCGGCGCGGTTCGGCGTCACGGCGATCTCGATCACCGGATCGCCGAGCCCGAGCACCTGAGCGAACGGGGCGCCGACGGGCGCGTCCGGCGGCAATTCCAG
>JASBUY010000098.1 GCA_030147645.1 Aquabacter sp.
AGACGGTGGCGGGCACGGAGACGCGCGCGGCCATGCGGGCGCGTTCCAGATGATGGGCCACCTGGCTGCGCATCAGCCCGGCCTGGTCGCGCACTCTTTGGGCCAGCACGTCCTCGCGCGTGCCCGCTTCGTTCAGCAGAACCGAAAGCGGGGTCTTCAGCGCATGGGCGAGATTGCCCACATGCATGCGCGCGCGCTCCACCACCTCGCGATTGGCCTCGATGAGCGCATGGACCTCCGGGACCAGCGGCCCGACCTCCTCGGGATAGTCTCCCTCCAGCCGCTCGGCCCGGCCCGAGCGCACGGCCGCGAGGGCCTGCGACATGCGCGCCAGAGGCTTGAGGCCGAAGCGGATCTGGAACAGGACGGTGACCAGGAAGGCGAGGCCCAGCACCGCGAAAGTGCCGGCGAGGGCGAGATTGAACGCGCTGATCTCTGCGTCGATCTCGCTGGCATCGCCCGCCACCGCGATGACGAAGGTGCCCTCCTGTCCGAGGTCGAGCCTGCGCTCGGCGACGCGCAGGCGCTGGCCCTCGGGACCGGCCACATAACCTTCCTGCACGCTGGCGCGGTGCGCGGGATCCGCGCTCGGGAGGAGCGGCAGCATCCCATCGCCCAGCGAACGCGACACCCGCGCCAGCGGGCTCTCGCCATCCACGCGCGTCACCTGCCAATACCAGCCGGACATGGGAAAGAGAAAAAGCGGCTCGCCCAGGGCTTGCGGCACGGGCAATTCCGAGACCGGCCCCGTGCCCGCCACCTCGGCCACCAGGGTCTTCAAATAGATGTCCAGGCGGCGGTCGAAAGCCCGCTCGGTGCCGGCCCGATAAAGCGAGGAGAGCACGAAGCCCACCACCAGCAGCACCCCCGCCGTGACCGCGACGGCGGAGAGGAACAGGCGGAATGCCAGCGACCCGCTGCCGCTTGCGGCGGTCACGGGCGCGGTCTCGCGCGCCCGCTCTGTGCGCGCCGCCTCACCGGCTCCCCTCGGCCGGGGCGAGCATGTAGCCGAGGCCCCGCACGGTCTGAATCACGTCGCTGTCGATCTTCTTGCGCAGCCGCCCGACGAATACCTCGATGGTGTTGGAATCGCGGTCGAAGTCCTGGTCGTAGAGATGCTCCACCAGTTCCGCGCGCGACACCACCCGCCCGGCATGGTGCATCAGATAGGCCAGGAGGCGATATTCGTGGCTGGTGAGCTTCACCGGCGCGCCGTTGACGCTCACGCGCCCGCTGCGGGTATCAAGCCGCACGGGGCCGCAGGTGAGTTCGCTGGAGGCATGCCCGGTGGCCCGGCGCAGCAGCGCGCGCAGGCGCGCCAGCACCTCCTCCATATGGAAGGGCTTGGCCACATAATCGTCCGCGCCGGCGTCGAATCCCTGGACCTTGTCGCTCCAGCGGTCGCGCGCGGTGAGGATCAGGACGGGCATGGTGCGCTTGGTGCGCCGCCAGTTTTCCAGAACGGAGATCCCGTCCATCTTGGGCAGGCCGATGTCCAGGATGACCGCGTCATAGGGCTCGGTATCCCCCAGATGCAGCCCCTCCTCCCCGTCAAAGGCCGTGTCCACGGCATAGCCGGCTTCGCCCAGCGCGGCGGCCAGTTGGCGGTTGAGATCGGGATCGTCTTCGATGACCAGGAGGCGCACGGGCCAGCTCTCCGCTCGGTTCCGGGACCTGCGCCCGCCGGAGAGACATCCGCCGGCGGGGCGGGACCAGTCGAGCCGGACATTGCCAGAAGACGCCGCGGGCGTCACCCGCTTGCGGCGTCCCGCCGCTGCGCCTCAGCGCCAGCCGCACAGAACGCGGCCGACCGCATTGTGTGCCTTGACCTGGCGGAGCGTCTCGTCGGTATCGGCGGCGGACCAGAGGATCGGGGCGGCGGCGCCGCAGAACACGTCACGGCCGCCGGAAGCCGTCGTCGTCGCGCAGCCGGCGAGCATCAACGCGCTGAGCATCAGCGCGAGCCGTGCGGGCGCGCTCCACATGGATCTGCGCATCGCGCGCCTCCTTTTCTTCATGGTCCGCCCAGCCGCGCTGGCGCGCCCGCATCAGCCCGCCGATGGCCGCGATGGCACCGGCCAGAGTGAGCGCAAGGGTGAAGGTCGCCCGCCCGCCGAGAAGGCGGGCGGCAAGGATCAGGACCGGACCCGCCAGCACCGTCAGCGCCAGGGCCTGGAGCCACCAGGGCCAGCCATAGAGCAGCGCCAACGACAGGCTCATGCCTCCCGCCCCCGCCGCACGAAGGCGAATGCCGCCACCGCCACGGCGACGATCACCGCCAGGGCCACGGCCCATTGCAGCGGGCCGGGTGCGGCAGCGCCGTTGGCGAGCGCGCCGACCACCGCGAGGGTTCCGGCCACGGCTTCCGGGGCTCGGGCCAGATCCCGCAGCGAGGGATCGGACGGCCGCGCCTTCGCCGATCCCTCCAACCGGCCGAACAGGGCCACCTCGTCCTCTTCAGGTGCCGCACCGGAGGCGAGCGCCACGGCCACGCGGCGCACCTCGGCCACCCGCCGGCCCCAGCCCTTTCCGAACACCGGCCAGGTCTTCAGCGTGCGCAGCATGGCGAGCCGCCGCGCGCAGACATCCGCTGCGATCTTGGCCGGGTCGCCCGCCGCCACCGCCTGAAGAGTCAGCGCACCCACCTGCCCGTCCACGTCCGCGCCGGCCGCGCGCTGCAGCCATTTCGCCGCCTGGGCCGGACCGGAATTCACCGCCGCGTCGAACACGGCGTAATCGAGCCCCACGGGCAGGTCGTCGCCGCGCACGGCGTCCCAATATTGGCGGCGATAGATGGTGCGCAGTTCGCTTTCCTCCAGAAGGCGAACGCTGCGCGCCGGCTGGCCGGCGCGGGCGCGGTAGGCGTCATAGACGCGCTGGGTAACGCCCTGCTGGGTGGGCCCGCCGGGGTCGGCGGGATGGTCGCTGAAGCCGCCTTCGTGGCGCAGCACGCGCGCGAGCGCGGCGTCGAAGCTGGACGCTGCCATTCGGGTCCCCTATGATTTATTTTGTAAGACGATGCTCCGCCGCGGAGCGTTTGCCGGGGCGCACCGCGCCGGTCAGAGGCGTGATCGAGGGGCGCGTGCTATGGACCGCATGTTGGGGCGCGGATTCCTGATCGTGCTCCTGGTCTTCATGACCTTCGTCTTCTACCTCCAGGTGAACGCGCTCGGCGTCCATGTGCCGCTCGGCATCCTGCTGAAGTGGGACCGCCCGGTGGATGAGCTGGACTGCTATTATTTCACCGGCGTCACCTTCCATAAGGTCACGTTCCACACCGCCCGCACCACCTGCCCACGCTGGCTGGACATTTACTGAGCCGCGCCTCCAGCGGGCCATGCTCCCCGCAGGATCAGCGCGTCCGTAAGAAGGGTCAGGTGTAGGCGCCGGTCGCGTCGGTGACGCCGGCGGAATTACCTGGAAAGTAAGTCGGACTTCCCGACGATCCCGTGTCGATCACGGCGTTCGTGGCGACGACGTAGCGCGCGCCCGTCGCCGCGCCGGAGAACGTCATCAAGCGGGCGTCGATGCTGGCGCCGCGCGCGGCTGTCATGAATGCCGAAAAGGCTGGAGTCCCGCTCAAGGTCACTGCCCGTCCGGCAAGAAAGCATCGTCCGCCGGCTTCGCATTGAACATGCCGCGCCCCGCCGCCGGAGATGCGATAGTCGCTGGCCGCCGTCACCACACCGTTTCCGCTCACCGTGACCTGCGCCGCACCGGCGGCGACGGAACCGAAATCGATGTTTGAGAAATACACATTGCTGCCGAAGGCTGCATAAATGCCATCGCCAACCGAAGAGGTCAGCTTGAACCCGCTGACCCGCCATGTGCCGCAGGAATTGCTCACCGCGTCTATGGCGATCCCGGTCGTCGAAATCATGCAATTGGCGGGAGTGCTGGTATTGCCCACAAGCGTGATCGGCCCCGCCCCCACATAGGGTTTGAGCACGACCGAGGGCGGCGAATAGGTCCCGTCGGCCACCTGGATCGTGACCGCGTAGATGGACAGATCGAGCGCGCAGGCGACGTTGATGGCCTTTTGGATGGTCAGGAATGCGCCCGCCGGGCTGTTGACTAGCCCGGGGTTCGAATCCGATCCGTCCGGGCGGACATAATAGGTGCGGTTCGCGCTCAGCGTTTCGCGCGGGCCGCCGCTCGCCGGGAAGGCGACGCGGCCCGACGCGCGCTCGATGCGGAGCGCCTCGAACCAGGCGCTGCCGTCGGGCGAGACCTTGACGTGCAGGTCGTCGTCGCCGGTGAGCCCGATCTCGGCACGGCCCGAAAAGGCGGTCTGCATGAGGAGCGACAGCGTCGAACCCGCGCTCTCCTTGTTCATCTTGTAGCGCAGCGTGCCGTCGCCGCCCTCGGCCGTGGTCTTCGCCGTCCACAGGGCGTTGTTGAGCTTGGCGGCGAACGGGTTGACGGTGTCGGCGGCGGTGCCGACGCCGAGCCGCGTCATGTTGTCGAGCATGCTCGGGGCGCCGCCGCCCGCCGCCCGCCAGGCGCCGCCGTCCCAGACCGCGAGCGCCGCCTCGTCGATCACATAAGCCAGAAAGCCGGGGCGCGGCTCGATGAACGCCCAGGCGCCGTCCTGTCGGACCGCAATGGCGCCCGCATGGCCGGCCCAGGCGCCGGTGGCGCCGGCGGGGATGATGTAGCGCGCGCCCTCGGCGGGGGAGCCCGGCGGCACCACAAGATCGCGGTCGAGCACCGCCAGCATCACGAGGGTGTCGAGCAAGCCCAGCGCCGCGTTGACGGTGACATGCTTCTGCGCCTGCGCGGCGGCGAGGTAAGGCAGGCCCAGGCGGGCCGTGGTATCGGACATGGGACGCTCCGGCTGGAAGGGATCAGAGGGCGCAGGTCGCGCGCGCAGGCGTGCCGGGGCCGAGCGCCGCCGAAAGCTGCGCCACGCTGAAGGTGAGGGCGGACTGGGTGGCGCCGAAATCGGCCAACTCCGCGCTGGCGGAATAGACGAGGCTCTGGCTGTTGGCCTCCAGCACGCGGCACACGCGCGTTCCGTCCAGGATTTCGACACGATAGGCCTCGATGGCCTCGCCGAGGGGCGCGTCCACCGCGTCCCAATCGCCATCGGTGCGGGTGCGGCGGATCCAGGATAGGCGGATGTCCGCGCCGACCCGCTCCGCCTTCAGATGCACGGGCGCATAGGGGAGCAGCGCGCGCCCGCCGGTCACCGCCACAACTTCGCGCACCGCCGCTTCGCCATGATCGCGGTCGGCACGGCCGACGCGATAAATGAAGGTGCGCCCATAGGCGGACAGGCCGGAAGCGCCGACCGCGAGCGTGCGGTCGATGAGGACAAGGCGGGTCCCCGCCGGCCAGAGCGCGGCACCGGCCTGTTCCGTGCCCGCCTGCCCGCGCAGCAGGCCGGAGAGCACATAGACCGAGGTCTCCCGCAATTCGGCTTCGCGGAACTGGAGGATCTCCACCGCGCGCCCCTCCGCGACGAGGGCAATGGCATTGGCGCCGTCCAGCACCTGCGTCTCGCTCGCGCCATTGAGCACGCCGCCCTCCAGGCGCACCGTGAGGCGGGTGGCCGTGTCGAACCGCCAGAGGGGGCCGGGCGCGAGGTCGTCCAATGTCGTGCCGAGGGTGGCGGGCGCGGTAATGGAACCCACGGCCTCGAAGCTCGCCCCGTCCGTGGAGCGCCAGACCGCAAGCGTGCCCGGCCAAGGCGTCGCGAAGGCGGCGATCTGGGTAAGCGGCACCGGATCGGCCGCCTCCAGGAGCGGCAGATCCAGCACCAGCACTTCGGGCGGGCCGTCCGGCTCGGGCAGGCGGATGCGGGCCGTCTCCGCTGTCCGCTGGGCGGTCTCGAACACGTCCGGCTCGATGCTGCGGGCGGTGACGGCGCGCGCCTCCGCATCCTCGACCCGGGTGATCTCGAACAGGCGCGCCCGCTCATCCTGCGTCAGTTCCACCACGTCGCCCGGCGTCAAGGCGAGGCGCGAGGGGGGCAGAGAGAAGGTCGCGGTCTCGCGCCCCGCCCAAAGGTCCTGAAGCCACATATCCGCCGCCCGGGCCATGGCGGCGGGGGCGGCGACCACGGGGATCTGCGCCTGCGCCACATGGCGGCTCGTGCCCGCGAGGCGCCGCGAGGCGACCGAGGCGGTGCGATAATCGGCGCCGGGATCGGTGAAGGTGAGGCCCACTTCGAGCGGCACCTCGCTCTCCTGCGCCCGCACACGGGCCAGCGGCGCGCGCCCCTCCTCCTCCTGCACCAGATCGTCCAGGGCAAGGCGCGCGGCGAGCCTCCCGCCGCGCGCGGAAAACACCATGCGACCATCCTCCTCGTGCGCCTCGAAGGCGAAGGCGCGGGCGAGCGGCTCCAGGGCCGCGCGCGCGGACATGGGCCCGTCCACCACATAGCCTTCCACGACCCCGCTCACGCCCGCCGTCGCGACGCCCGCCACACCGTGGTCCGTGCACAAGGCGGCGATGAGATCGCCGAGCGGGGCGGCGCCGAGCCGGCCATTCAGCCAGTGGCCGGTCTCCCAGTTCGCCCCGTCCGCCCAAACTGAGGTGGCGAGGGGAAATTCGGGATAGGGCCGCGCGTCCCAGGTCCACAGGAACACGCAGCCCGGCTCCACCATGCGCCCGCCATAGGCTGGAGCAGGGGGATTGTCCGCCTCCCCTGCCCCGGCCTGCGGCTCGAAGGTGGCGAGCACAGCTTCGAGCGTGCGGCGCTGGACGAAATCGTCGCGCCGGCCAGTGGAGAAAGGCGGCGTGCCGCTCTCGACCGATTTCGGATCGGGAAAGACGCTCGGGCGGTTCGGCCCCTTGTCCACCGCGGGACAGCCGGCCTCCATCAGGCGGATCGGCTTGCTGCCAGGCACCCAGGCGGTGGGAAAAGCGGAGCGCACGCCCCCGGGGCGCGGCAGATGCACATGGGACCACCAGGACCAGAGGTCCTTCTGGCGATAGATCCAGGCATCGCCATAGGCCCCATCCGTGATGGGCATGCGGGCCTGCGCCGCGCGGGCGGCCTCGTCGGGATAGTACCAATCGAACGCCTCGCCCGCTCGCAGCCGGCTTTTCAGGAAAGCGGGATCGTGGATGGCGGCCGCGGCCTGCGCGTCCAGATGGTCGGTGCCTTCGCGCCAGTCGGTGAGCGGGGGATAATAATCGATGCCGACGAAATCCACCGCGCCCGCGCCCCACAGGGAATCCAGCGGGAAGTCCACGCTCCCGTCTGGCCAGACCTGCGCGCCATATTCGGTCCAGTCGGCGCCATAGGAGACCTTGGTGCCCGCGCCGAGGATGGCCTTGGCGTCGGCCGCCAGGAGGGCGAGGTTGGTCACGGCCGGATAGCCGCCATCCGGTCCCCGCACGCGGGTCAAGGCGGCGAATTCCGAGCCCAGCAGGAAGGCCTCCACGCCCCCCGCCATGGCCGCGAGATGGGCATAATGGAGCACCATGCGGCGATAGCTCCATTCCGCCGGCCCGCCATAGAACAGCAGACCGGCATAGGGCGCGAAGTCCCCGCGCTGGGCGGCGCCGAAAAAGGCGGAGACCTGCGCCGCCGCGCCCGCCGTGCCGTCCGCCGTTCCCGGCCGGCCCGGCGCGGGGTCGCAGGTGATGCGCCCGCGCCAGGGATAGGCCGGCTGGCTGCCCGCCCCCGTCCAGGGATTTGCGCGGCCATTGCCGGGCGGAATGTCCATCATCAGGAAGGGGTTGAGCGTCACCTTCAGGCCGCGTGCCTTCAGCGCGCGGATCGCCGCGACGACGCTCGCGTCGGACGGCGTGCCGCCATAGGCGGCGCGACCCTCATGCCGGCTGGTGGGCTGCGCGATGAGGCGCGGCAGGCCGCTCACATACCAGGAGGAGGGCGCGGTCTGCTTGTCCACCAGATCGACCTTGGGGCGCACGCTGCATTGTCCGACGCGCAGATCATCGCCGAACCAGGAGACCACCAGCGACACCCGCTCCAGGTTCGGACACGCCGCCTGGAGCTGGTCGAGCGCGGCGTCGAAATCGCTGGCGGCGGTGCGCACATGGCGGTTCTCGGCGGCATAGGCGCCGGGGCCGACCACGCGCTGCACCTCTGTCGGCTCATAGCCGAACTCCGTGGCGCCGGGGATCAGCGTCACCGCCTTCACGTTGCGCTCCAGCGTCCCCACCGCGCGCTCCACCTCGGCGCTGATCTGGGGCACGCGGTTGCCAAAGCGCGCCAGCGGCAGGCGCTCGAACACCAGGTAAGCGATGCCGCGATAGGCGGGGGCGCCCTCCGCACCCTGCTTCGCCGCGATCCAGGGATCGGGCATCTGGGAGGAGATGCCGAGATGCGCGCGGACGGTCGCGCCCGCGCGGTCGAACGGCTTGCCGTCGGCCCAGATGCGGCCGATGCGCGTCACCGGCCCTTCGCACAGCGCCACCGCGAAGGAGGCGTAATAGGCGTAGCTGACCGTGGTGGTGGTGGCGCGGCTGGAGCGCCCGCCCTTGCCGCCCGAACTCTGGACCTGGGTGGAGACCACCTCCTCCAGCCGCGTCGCCCAGATCACCTCGCCCGGCAGGCGTGCGCGGCCATAGAGGCGGGGAATGGGTGCGCCCGCATTGGAAGTCATGACGTCGAGATCGGAGAGGCGCGGCCCTTCCACGATGCGGCTGCGCCCGCCGCCGGAGAGCGCGGCATCGGCCATGGCGCCGCCGAGCGCGCCCGCCGCGCGCCCCGCCAGCGCCCCCA
>JASBUY010000100.1 GCA_030147645.1 Aquabacter sp.
GGCGATTCCCGACCACCCCTGGACCAAGGCGACCAAGGACAGCGCGGCGGTGCGCATTGCCATGACGGTGGCGGCGGCGGGCAAGCAGGACGGCTTGCTGCGGGAGGTGACGAGCGAGGAGGGCGTGGACACCGATGCTCCGGTAATTGGTTTCTCCGAGCGGATGGGGAAGATCAACTCGGATTTGACTGTTGGGGTAGATGTGGCATCGGCGGTTTCATTGCTCGCAAACGAGGGGTTGTCATCGAGAGGAATGTCACTGCATGGGTCCGGCTTCATCGCGACGCCGGAGGAAGCGGAACGGCTCGGCTTAGGCCGCTATCCCGGCCTTGAGCGGCACATCCGCCCCTATCGCAACGGCCGCGACCTCACCTCCCGCCCGCGTGGCGTGATGGTCATCGACCTATTCGGCCTTGAGGCAGACGAGGTGCGTACGCGCTTCCCGGAGGTATATCAGCACTTGCTGAGAACGGTAAAGCCGGAGCGGGATCAAAACAACAGGGCGACTTATCGCGACAACTGGTGGATATTCGGTGAGCCTCGGCGCGAATTGAGACCAGCACTTCATGGTCTGGATAGTTACATCGCAACTGTCGAGACATCGCGGCATCGCACCTTTCAATTTCTAGAATCTGTGATCCTGCCGGATAACAAGCTCGTGGCGTTCGGCTTTGATGATGCGGCGTTGCTTGGAGTGCTGGTGTCGAGGTTTCATACCGAGTGGGCCTACCGCGCGGGTGGTTGGCTCGGAGTCGGCAACGATTCCGTCTATGTGAAATCCCGTTGTTTTGATGTCTTCCCGTTTCCCGTTGCGACAGCCAACCAGATGGCGACCATCCGCGACCTCGCCGAAGACCTCGATGCGCATCGCAAGCGTGTGCTGGCGGCGCATGAGCACCTGACCCTCACCGGCCTCTACAATGTGCTGGAGCGGCTGAAGGCCGGCGCCACGCGGGCGGACCTGGACGACAAGGAGCGCCGCATCTTCGATGACGGCCTCGTCCTCATCCTGAAGGAGCTTCACGAGAAGATCGATGTGGCGGTCGCCGACGCCTATGGCTGGCCGGCGGACCTTTCGGAGGAGGAGATCCTCGCCCGCCTCGTGGCGCTGAACAAGGAGCGCGCGGCGGAGGAGAAGCGCGGCCTCGTGCGCTGGCTGCGGCCGGACTATCAGATTCCCCGCTTCGGT
The DNA here is from genome assembly GCA_030147645.1 of Aquabacter sp. Classification (GTDB taxonomy): domain Bacteria; phylum Pseudomonadota; class Alphaproteobacteria; order Rhizobiales; family Xanthobacteraceae; genus Aquabacter. The sequence goes on from JASBUY010000100.1 coordinate 1,190, forward strand.
TCCGCAAAGGAAAAGGCCGAGCAGATCGAGGCCGATCTGGGCGAGGACGGCGCGCCCGTCGCCGCCGGCCCGCGCCCGGCCTTCCCCAAGACCGACCGAGAGCAGACGGCCGTGGTCATGGCGGCCCTCGCCCATGCCACCGGCCCCCTCGACGCCGCCGCCATCGCCTCCGGCTTCAAGGCCGGCGCGAACGTGCGCGGGGCAGTGGCGGACGTGCTCACCGCCTTGTTCCGCATGGGTCTCGTCTCCAGTCCTGACGGCAAACACTTCGCCCTGCGCCGGGCGGCGTAGCGCCCTACCCTGCCGTCGGCGCAGCGCTCGCATACACGCAGCGGAAGCCGATATAGACGGCGGCGAAGGCGGCGGGTTTCCATTGCGGGGCGGAGGCGCGCATCTGGTCGGGGCCGTACCACCAGGAGCCGCCGGCCGTGAGCGCGGTGTCGCCCTGGCGGTCGGCCAGCCATTCCCAGGCATTTCCGCCCATGTCGCGCAGGCCGTTGATTCCGGCCTTGGTGGCGCCGGCAGGGGCGAGGCGCGGCCAGGGGTCTGCGCCATTGCCGTTCGCCCCTTCCGCCGTGGCCCCGGTTGGGAATGGATAGGTCGCGCCCGTGACGAAGCCCTCCGGCGCCTCGCGGCGCTCCATATAGGCGGCCTCGGTCCATTCCGCGCGCGTCGGCAGGCGCCCGCCGGCCCAGCGGCAATAGGCGTCCGCCTCGAACCACGTGACGTGAACGGCGGGAAGCGACGCCTCCCCCGGCGCGCCGAACGGGGCGCTGTAGGTCCAACCCGGGCGGCGCTCCCAGCCGGCGCCCCATTCATGGCCGCCGCCGTCCCGCTCCGCCGCCGTTGTGAGGCCGGTCGCCTGCGCGAAGCGGGCGAAGGCGGCGATGGTGATTTCGTTCGCATCGAAGAAGACCGGCCCCACCGGGAGGCGGTTCTGCGCCGATGCGCCAGTGGCGAGGAGGCCGGTAAGGAGGCCGCACAGCAGACCGACCCGGGCGCGGATACCGGCGCGGCGCGAACCGAACCCGGACACGGACATCCTCATGTCTCCCCTCCCTGTGCGCAGCGGACCGGCGCGCGCCGGCCATTCACCCGACAAGGAGAGTACGCGCCGGGACGCCCCGCGCGCACGGCTTCCGCAAAACGTGATCGCCCAACGCAAAGAGCCGCCCCGGAGGGCGGCTCTGGCGGGTTCCCTCGGCAAACCGGAGGCAAGCGTAGGCGCGCCGGCCATCGCGGGCGGCGATGGAGGGCGCTGCGCCCGACGCGGCGGCCTCAGCTCTTCTTCACCAGGGGGCAGTCTCCCTCATTCAGCGGCCGGAAGGCCTCGTCCCCGGGGATGACGCGCAGCAGCTTCAGATAATCCCAGGGATATTTCTGCTCGGCGGGTGTCTTCACCTGGAGCAGATAGAGATCATGCACCATGCGGCCATCCTCGCGGATCTTGCCGCCATGGGCGAAGAAATCGTCCACCGGGGTTGCCTTCATCTGCGCCACCACGGCCTGCGTGTCCGTGGTGCCCACCGCCTTCACCGCTTTCAGATAATGCAGAATGGCGGAGTAAGTGCCCGCCTGCCCCATCGTGGGCATGGCCTTGTGGCGCTCATAGAAGCGCTTCGACCAGGCGCGGGTTTCGTCATTCAGATCCCAATAGAAGCCCTGGGTGAGGATGAGCCCCTGCGCCGTCTGCAGGCCGATGGCGTGGATGTCCGTGATGTGAAGATAGAGACCGGCGAGCTTGATGCCGGACTGGGGAATACCGAACTCGTTCGCCTGCTTGATCGCATTGACCTGGTCGGCGCCGGAATTGGCAAAGGCGATGAGCTTGGCGCCCTTGGCCTGCGCCTGGAGCAGATAGGAGGAGAAGTCCGACGTGCCCTGGGGATGGCGCACGCTGCCCACCACCTTGCCGCCATTCTTCTCGACCGCCGCCGTCGTGTCGCGCTCAAGGGCCGTGCCGAACGCGTAATCGGCGGTGATGAAGAACCAGGGGCCGTCCTTGGCGAGCGAGGCGCCCGTGCCGGCGGCGAGCGCATAGGTGTCGTAGGTCCAGTGGATGCCCGTGGGCGCGCAGGCCTTGCCGGTGAAGTCGGACGAGCCGCCGGTGGAAGCAAGCACCAGCTTGTTCTTCTTGCGGCCGATCTCCTGAACCGCCAGCAGGACGGACGAGGTGGGAATGTCGGCGATGACATCCACATTGTCCTCGTCGATCCAGCGCGAGACGATGGCGGCGCCTACGTCCGGCTTGTTCTGGTGGTCGCCGGCGACGATCTCGATCGGACGGCCGAGAACGCTGCCGCCGAAATCCTCCACCGCCATGCGGGCTGCGATCACCGAGCCCGGTCCGGCCATGTCCGCATAGATGCCCGACTGGTCGTTGAGCACGCCGATCTTGATGGGCTTGTGGTCGGCCGCCTGGGCGGCGCCGAGGCCGGCAAGAAGGCCGGCGGCAAGGATGGATGCAAAGCGCATGGGGCTCTCCTGAAATCAGGTCAGAGCCTTTACCGGCCGCCGAGGTGACAATCAAACAATTTTCATCGAATTAATGTGTATTCTTTAGTTTAACAATTCTAGACTGTTTATTATCTCCGTCTCGCTTCGCGCACGAAAAAGGGGCCGCCAGGAGGCAGCCCCTTTCTTTTCCAAGCTCATCCCAAAGGGATGGGAACCGTCACTCCGCCGCGTCGGCGGGGCCTTCCACCATGGAGGCGGAGTCGCCATCGCGGGTGGCGATGATCAGTTCGTCGCGGGAGGTCGCCACAGCGCGCAGCTTGTTCATCTGGGCACCGGTGCCGGCCGGGATCAGGCGGCCGACGATGACGTTCTCCTTGAGACCATCCAGCGGATCGACCTTGCCGTTGACCGCCGCCTCGGTGAGGACGCGGGTGGTCTCCTGGAACGAGGCCGCCGAGAAGAAGGAGCGGGTCTGGAGGCTCGCCTTCGTGATGCCGAGGAGCACGGGATGGCCGGTCGCGGGCTTCTTGCCCTCTTCCACGGCCTTCTCGTTGGCTTCGACGAACTCGATGCGGTCCACCTGTTCCCCGTCAAGGAACTCGGTCTCGCCGGCATCATCGACTTCCACCTTCTGGAGCATGTTCCGGACGATGACTTCGATGTGCTTGTCGTTGATGTTCACGCCCTGGAGGCGATAGACCTCCTGGATTTCGTTGACGAGGAAGGCGGCCAGCTCTTCCACGCCCTTGATGGCCAGGATGTCGTGCGGGGCCGGGTTTCCGTCCACCAGGAAGTCGCCCTTCTCCACCACGTCGCCGTCCTGGAGATGGATGTGCTTGCCCTTCGGGATCAGATACTCGACGGGATCGCCGCCGTCCGTCGGCTCGATGGTGAGCCGGCGCTTGTTCTTGTAGTCGCGGCCGAAGCGCACCGTGCCCGAGATTTCCGCGATGATGGCGGCATCCTTGGGACGACGGGCCTCGAACAATTCCGCGACGCGCGGCAGACCGCCGGTGATGTCGCGGGTCTTCGCGCTCTCCATGGGCACGCGGGCCACGGCGTCGCCGGCCTTGATGGAGGAGCCGGGGTCCACCGAGATGATGGCTTCGACCGGCAGCGAGTAGCGGGCATCGCCGCCACGGGCGAGCTTCAGAACCTTACCGTCCGCCCCCTTGATGAGGATGGCCGGGCGCAGGTCGGCGCCGCGCACCGCGCGGCTGTCCGTCACGACGCGCTTGGCGATGCCGGTGGCCTCGTCGATGGCTTCGTTCATGGACTGGCCTTCGACCAGATCCTCGAAGGCGACGGTGCCGTCCACCTCGGTCAGGATCGGCCGGGTGTAGGGGTCCCACTCGGCGATGCGCTGGCCGCGCTTCACCGTGTCGCCCTCTTCCACCTTCAGGCGAGAGCCGTACTGCACGCGGTGAACCGCGCGCTCGGTTCCGTCCACGTCCACCACCACGACCGCCACGTTGCGGGCCATGACGATGAGATCGCCTTCCGAGTTGCGCGCCACATTCCGGTTCCGGATGCGCACGACGCCCTCGAAATTGGTCTCGACGAAGGACGAATCCGCCAGCTGCGCCGCACCGCCGATATGGAAGGTGCGCATGGTGAGCTGGGTGCCCGGCTCGCCGATGGACTGCGCCGCGATGACGCCGACCGCTTCGCCCATATTGACGGGCGTGCCGCGGGCGAGGTCGCGCCCGTAGCAGGTTCCGCACACGCCATTGCGGGTCTCGCAGGTCAGCACCGAGCGGATCTTGATCTCCTGGATGCCGGACTTGGTGATCCGATCGATGTGCGGCTCTTCGATCATCTGGCCCTTGGGCACGATGATATCGCCGGTGGCAGGCTCCACCACATCCTCGACCGCGGTGCGGCCGAGAACGCGCGAGGCGAGCGAAGCCACCACCTGCCCGCTATCGATGATGGCGCGCATATGGATGCCATTCTGCGAGCCGCAATCGCGCTCGGTGATGATGGAATCCTGCGCCACGTCGACCAGACGGCGGGTCAGATAGCCCGAGTTCGCGGTCTTCAAGGCGGTGTCGGCCAGACCCTTGCGGGCGCCGTGGGTGGAGTTGAAGTACTCCATCACGGTCAGGCCTTCCTTGAAGTTCGAGATGATCGGGCTCTCGATGATCTCGCCCGACGGCTTGGCCATGAGGCCGCGCATGCCGGCAAGCTGCTTCATCTGGGCGGGCGACCCACGCGCTCCGGAGTGGGACATCATGTAGATCGAGTTGATCTGACGGTCCCGTCCGGTCTCGGGATCCTTCCGGACCGCCGAGATTTCCTTCATCATCTCGTCCGCGATGCGGTCGGTGCACTTGCCCCACGCATCGACGACCTTGTTGTACTTCTCACCCTGGGTGATCAGGCCGTCATTGTACTGCTGCTCATATTCCTTCGTGAGCGCGCGGGTCTCCTCAACGAGGTCCCACTTCTTCTTCGGCACGACCATGTCGTCCTTGCCGAAGGAGATGCCCGCCTTGAAGGCGTTATGGAAGCCGAGCGCCATGATGCGGTCGCAGAAGATCACGCTCTCCTTCTGACCGCAGTGCCGGTAGACGGCATCGATCATGTTGGAGATTTCCTTCTTGGTCATCAGCTTGTTGACGACGTCGAAGGGCACCTTGGGATGCTTCGGCAGCAATTCGCCGATCTTCATCCGGCCGGGCGTGGTCTCATAGATCTTGGACATGCGCTTGCCGTCGGCGTCGACGCCGATATAGCGGCCCTTGATCTTGGTGTGCAGCGTGATGGCCTTGGAGGCCAGCGCATGGTCGATCTCGCCCATGTCCGCGAACATCATGCCCTCGCCGGGCTCGCTCTCGCGCATCAGGGACAGATAATAGAGGCCCAGCACGATGTCCTGCGAGGGCACGATGATGGGCGCGCCGTTCGCGGGGTGCAGGATGTTGTTGGTGGACATCATGAGCACGCGCGCCTCGAGCTGGGCTTCCAGCGAGAGGGGAACGTGCACGGCCATCTGGTCGCCGTCGAAGTCCGCGTTGAAGGCCGAGCAGACCAGCGGGTGAAGCTGGATCGCCTTGCCCTCGATCAGCACCGGCTCGAAGGCCTGGATGCCGAGGCGGTGGAGCGTCGGCGCGCGGTTCAGCATCACCGGATGCTCGCGGATGACCTCCTCCAGGATATCCCAGACCTCCGGGCGCTCCTTCTCGACCATCTTCTTCGCGGCCTTGATCGTGGTCACGAAGCCGTGTTGCTCCAGCTTGGAGTAGATGAACGGCTTGAAGATCTCGAGCGCCATCCGGTTCGGCAGCCCGCACTGGTGGAGCCGCAGCTCGGGCCCCACGACGATGACCGAGCGGCCCGAGTAATCAACGCGCTTGCCGAGCAGGTTCTGGCGGAAGCGGCCCTGTTTGCCTTTGAGCGTGTCGGAGAGCGATTTGAGCGGGCGGTTGTTGGCCCCGCGCAGCAC
>JASBUY010000443.1 GCA_030147645.1 Aquabacter sp.
TGGCCTTCGGACGCGCCGAACATGCTCTTGGCGTAGATGATGCCGAGGCCGTAGGCGCCGCCGAACTTCTTCGCGATGCCGGTGGTGAGGTCGTAGGTCTCGGCCCGCGCCCAGTCGCGCTGGAGTTCGAGCAGATATTGCAGCGCCGTCATGGGCACGGCGCCGGCCTGGACCATGCGCTCCATGGCGCGCTCATGGGCCTCGTCCGAGACGTCGCCGCAGGCATCCGCGATCACATACACTTCGAAGCCCTGCTCGATGGCCGAGAGGGCGGGACCAACGATGCACACGCCGGTCCACAGGCCGGCGAGCACGACGCGCGCCTTGCCGATGCGGTTCACCTCGCGGATCACCGCCGCATCCTCCCATGTATTCATGGAAGTGCGGTCGAGCAGGGCCTGGCCGGGAAAGGCCTCCGTGATTTCCCCATACATCGGGCCGGAGAAGCTCTTCTCAGCCACCGTCGTGAGGATGGTCGGCACCTTGAAGCCGGCGGCCGCCTGGGAGACCAGGGCGGCGTTGTTGCGCAGCGTGACCGCATCGATGGACTTGGTCGCGAACGACATCTGCGACTGGAAGTCAATCATGATCAGCATGTGATTGTCAGGGGTGATCAGGGACTTGCCGGGAATGGGGCTTGCGGTGGGCATGTTTTCCTCAAGGACAGGGGGCGGAAGGACGCGGGGAACAGGCGGTCGAGCATGGCGGCCGCCCTGCAAGACGGGCCGCCACTTGGCGCAGTCGCGCTTGAACCGGCTAAGGGCCGGCGCGTCGCGCCGGCTTTGGGGCGCGCACAGAGCGGGAAGGCGTCATTTGTGCTGTCATGAACGGGACCCCAAGGCTTGGCGTCAGGCCGTCCCGGGCCGAAGCAGGAGGGGCGGCGATATGGCCAAGCATGGGGTGGTGCCGGCGGCGCCGCCATTCTACCTCGGGTTCCCGACCCCCCTGTTTAGTCTAGGCGGAACATACCTATGTATGGTTGCCGAAGTCCGCGGCGGCGCCTGCGATAAAGGCCGGAGCCATTATGGGGCGATCCGGACATATGCGCCCTTGACCAAGGGCTTATGGATGGTGCTGGGATGAGCGCGAGAGGGGACGGGGCGGTCGGGCATGCGCGCCCGCGCGGCGGTCGCAGCGAGGTGCCACATGCCGGGCCATGAGGCGGGGGCAGAGCGCGCCGGCGGTCTCGCCGCGCCCACGCTGCGCATGGGCTGGATGGCGGCGGTGGCGGTGCTCTGCGGCCTTGTGTTCGCCGTGGACACCGTCCTGCCCTTCGACATGGCGATCGCGGTTCTCTATCTGGTGGTGGTGGTGTTCGCCTCCAGCGTGTTCGAGCGGCGCGGCCTGCTGATGGTCGGAGGAATCTGCCTCGGCATGACCGGCCTGAGCTTCCTCATCAGCCATATTCACGATTACGACCTGTCCTCGGTGATGCGTGCTGTGGTGAGCCTCGCGGCCATTGCGGTGACGACGCTCCTCTGCCTGCGCAACCAGGCGGCGACGCGCGCGCTGCGCGATCAGGCCCGCCTGCTGGACCTGTCCCACGACGCCATTTTCGTGCGCGGCCCCACGGACATCGTCACCTACTGGAACCGGGGCGCCGAGCGCCTCTATGGCTGGAGCCGGGCGGAGGCGATCGGCCGCCCGGCGGGCGCGCTGATCCGCTCCCAACTGCCGGCGGGCGCCGAGGCTGAGTTCCGGGAGACCGGTCTATGGGAAGGCGAACTCACCCATATCGCCAAGGACGGCCGCAAGATCACGACCTTCAGCCGCCTGTCGCAGCATCGCGACGCGCCGGGAGAGCCGTCCGGCACGCTGGAGACGGACCACGACATCACCGAACGGCGCTTGACGGAGGAAAAGCTGCACGAGGCGCGGGCGGAGCTCGCCCATGTGACGCGCCTCAGCACCATGGGGGAACTGACCGCCTCCATCACCCATGAGGTGAGCCAGCCGCTCGCCGCCGTGGTGACCAATGGCGAAGCGGGCCTGCGATGGCTGCGGCGCGAGCAGCCGGACCTCGCCGAGGCGGTCGTCTCCTTGGAGCGGATGATCGCCAATGCTCGCCGCGCCGGCGACGTGGTGGCCCGGCTGCGGGCGCTGGCGCGCCGGGAGGAGCCCGAGCATGTGCCGCTCGATGCCGCCGCCCTGGTGGAGGATTGCCTGCTCCTGCTCGATCGGGAACTGTCCACCCACCGCATCCGGCTGGACATCGACCTTCCGCGCACGGCCCTCACCGTTTCCGGCGACCGGGTGCAGCTTCAGCAGGTGCTGATCAATCTGATGATCAATGCCGTCCAGGCCATGGACGGCCTCCCGCCGGAGCGGCGCATCCTGCGCATCGCGCTCGCGCGGCGCGCAGGAGCCTCGGACAGCGCAACGCCGCCGCTCCTGGCCCTCCTCGTGGAGGACGGCGGCCCCGGCGTCGGACCGGATGCGCTCGCCAGTCTGTTCACCGCCTTTTATTCCACCAAGAAGGACGGCATCGGCATCGGACTGTCCATTTCCCGCTCCATCGTGGAGGCCCATGGCGGCCATATCACCGCCACGGCGGCCCCTTCGGGGGGATTGCGGTTCACCGTGACGCTGCCCTTGGTGAAGGAGACTGTTTCGTGATCACCCGTGCGCCTTCGCGGTCCGCGCCTGCCTCGAACGAGCCCCTGGTGATCGTCGTGGACGATGACGAGGCCGTGCGTGAGGGGCTCTCCAGCCTGTTCCGGTCGGTGGGCCTGCAGGTGGCGCTGTTCGCTTCCGCCGCCGAATTGCTGGCGGCCAAACTGCCGGACAGCCCGCGCTGCCTGGTGCTGGATATCCGCCTGCCCGGGGTGAGCGGGCTCGATTTCCAGGGCCAGTTGGTGCGCTCGCAGGTGAGCATGCCCATCATCTTCATGACCGGCCATGGCGACATTCCCATGAGCGTGCGCGCCATGAAGGCGGGCGCGGTGGACTTCCTCACCAAGCCGTTCCGCGACCAGGACATGCTGGACGCCGTCTCCGCCGCGCTCCGGATCGACCGGGAGCGCCGCGAGGCGCAGGCGGCCAATACCCGGCTGCAGGGCCTCTATGACGGCCTCACGGAGCGCGAGAGGCAGATCATGGCCATGGTGACGGCGGGGCTCATGAACAAGCAGGTTGCGGGCGAGGTCGGCCTCAGCGAGATCACGGTGAAAATTCACCGGGGCAATGTGATGCGGAAGATGGAGGCGCGCTCGCTGGCGGATCTGGTGCGCATGGCGGGCGCGCTCGGCATCGAGACGGAGAAAAAATGAGCCCGGGAAACCTGTGTATGATTCCGCGCACGCCTCAAGGCGCCTATGGTCGCCCATAGTTTCGGCGCGACCAGTGGGTCCGCCCGTGGCGTATGAGGTGTTCTGACGTGCCCCTTCCCCCGATGATCACGATCATCGACGATGACGAGTCCGTCCGTCTCGCCACCGAAAGCCTCGTCCGCTCGCTGGGATACGGGACCACCTCCTTTGCGTCCGCCGAAGCGTTTCTGCACTCCGCGCAGCGGGGGCACACCGCGTGCGTCATCACCGACGTGCAAATGCCCGGCATGAGCGGGGTCGAACTGCAAGCGCAGCTCAAGGCAGCGGGAGACACGACCCCGCTGATCTTCATCACGGCCTTTCCGGAGGAGCGCATCCGCCGTCAGGTAGATGCGGCGGGCGCGTTCGGATTCCTGGCGAAGCCATTCGACGGCAATGCCATGGTGGCCTGCATCGATCGCGCGCTCGAGGCGGCATCTGCCGCGCGATAGGCGTCACCCCGCATGCCGCAAGCGACGGCGACATACCAGCGTATAGGGGCGATACCCCAAGGCCTGATATTCAGACAGAGGCGCGGTTTCTAGTCTTCATCCGATTCCGGAGCGGCGCACCCGGTGCGCGTGACCGGCCTTTCAAGGATGAAGGACTTTGCCATGGACATCACCGCTGCCAAGGCGCGCCAGGGCGCGCCTCTGCGTACTCCCACCGATCTCGGCGCCGAGGCGACGGCCGATATCGCCGGCGCCCTCACCGTGATGCTCGCGGACATGTTCGCGCTCTATCTCAAGACCAAGAACTTCCATTGGCACATGTCCGGCCCGCATTTCCGCGACTATCACCTGATGCTGGACGAGCAGAGCGAGCAGATCTTCGACACGACCGATGCCATCGCGGAACGCGCGCGCAAGATCGGCGGGACGACGCTGCGCTCCATCGGCCATATCCAGCGCCTCCAGCGCCTCGCCGACAACGACGCCGCCTATGTGACGCCCGAGGACATGCTGGCGGAGCTGTGCGACGACAATAAGCGGCTCGTCACCTATCTGCGCGAGCTTCACAATGTCTGCGAGGAATTCAACGACGTCGCCACCACCAGCCTGATCGAAGTGTGGATCGACGAAGCCGAACGGCGGACCTGGTTCCTCTTCGAGGCCGGACGCACCCGTTAGAGCCTGATCCGATCAGGTGGGCTCACCCTGATCGGTCGGACGTGCTCTATAGCCTGCCCGAGCAAAACCGCAGCGCGTGAGAGACACGCGGGTGGCAGGACGGAGCGTTTCAGCCTTTCGACAAACGGTGAAACGCTCCGGGGGCACCGCGCAAAGACGAGCCAGCCCTCGCGCCGCACGACTCCCCGGGGCGTCGCACCGGATCGAGCGGAGCATCCTGGGACACGTCAGAATATCGTGGAGAACGGGCAGGCTCGCGCATGTCTCCTCGGACGGGACACCGCCACGCACATAAGATTCGCAGGAGCACCAGCGGAGAGCGCGCTTATCGAACGGAGCTTGCGCGAGGCTTGCGCCCGACTTCCAACCGTAGCCGTCGTGGATCGCCACGTCAAAAGACATGAACATTCGTTCAAAATCCGTAATTAATCTGCCTATCTTAAGATTTA
>JASBUY010000115.1 GCA_030147645.1 Aquabacter sp.
CTGGAAACCCTGCGCCTGCGGCGCGAGGTGAAGGAACTGAAGCAGCATACCCCGCACAAGCTGGTGGGGCGCTCCAGCGCTGTCCAGCAATTGCGCGCGACGGTGGAGCGGGTCGGGCCGACCAATTCGCGCATCCTCATCATCGGTCCCTCGGGGGCCGGCAAGGAGCTGACGGCGCGCATGATCCACGCCGCCTCCGGCCGCGCGCAGGGGCCGTTCGTGGTCATCAATGCCGCCGCCATCACGCCCGAGCGGCTCGAATATGAATTGTTCGGCGTCGAGCCGGGCGATGAGCGCGAGGCGCGGCGCGGCGCGCTCGAAGAGGCCCATGGCGGCACGCTGTTTCTGGACGAAATTGCCGACATGCCGCGCGAGACCCAGAACCGGGTGCTGCGCGTGCTGGTGGAGCAGACCTTCACCCGCATCGGCGGCACCGAAAAGGTGAGTGTGGACGTCCGCATCATCTCCTCCACCGGCCGCAATCTGGAGGAGGAGATCGCCAATGGGCGGTTCCGCGAGGATCTCTATCACCGCCTCTCCGTGGTGCCGATCCGCGTGCCGCCGCTCGCGGAACGCCGCGAGGACATTCCCGAACTGGTGGATTTTTTCATCGACCTCATTTCCCAGACCACCGGCCTGCCGCGCCGGCGCATCGCGGACGATGCCATGGCGGTTCTCCAGTCCCACGACTGGCCGGGCAATGTCCGCCAGTTGCGCAACAATGTGGAACGTGTGCTGATTCTCGCCGGCGGCGATCCTGAAGCCATCGTCACCGCCTCCATGCTGCCGCCGGATGTGGGCGCGCTGGTCCCCAATCTGCCGACCGGAAATGGCGGCGAGCATCTGATGGGCCTGCCTCTGCGCGAGGCGCGTGAGGTGTTCGAGAGGGAATATCTCGCAGCCCAGATCAACCGGTTCGGCGGAAACATCTCGCGCACCGCCGAATTCGTCGGCATGGAACGCTCGGCCCTCCACCGAAAACTCAAGGCGCTCGGCGTCGGCTGAGCCGGCGCTGTTTGCCAGCGGATCGGCCCGTGAACTAATCTGCGCCGACGGGGGGAATCATCCATGAAGGTCGTGATCTGCGGGGCGGGCCAAGTGGGTTTCGGCATCGCCGAACGCCTGGCGGGCGAGCAGAACGACGTGTCCATCGTCGATGCAGATCCGCGCCGCATCCAGGTCGCGACCGAGCAATTGGACGTGCGGGGCGTGGTGGGGCACGGCTCCCATCCGGACGTTCTGGCCCGCGCGGGGGCCGAGCAGGCGGACATGCTCATCGCCGTCACGCTTGCGGATGAGGTGAACATGGTCGCCTGCCAGGTGGCCCATTCCCTGTTCAACGTGCCGACCAAGGTCGCCCGCATCCGCGCCCAGACCTATCTCCAGCCGGAATGGCGCGAGATGCTCTCGCGCGACCACCTGCCGGTGGACGTGGTCATTTCGCCGGAAGTGGAGGTGGGCGAGACGGTGCTGCGCCGCCTCTCCTTGCCGGGCGCGGTGGACACGGTGAGCTTTGCGGACGGGGCGGTGGTGGTGGCAGGCGTCGTGTGCGGCGAGGACTGCCCGGTGGCCGGCACGCCGCTGCGCGAACTCACCCAGCTTTTCCCCGACCTGCGCGCCACGGTGGTCGCGGTGCTGCGCGGCGGCAAGCCGGTGGTGCTGAAGAGCGGCGACCAGATCGAGGTGGGCGATGTCGCCTATTTCGTCGCCGCGGCCAACCAGGTGAAGCGGACCCTGTCCATCTTCGGCCATGACGAAATCCCCGGCCAGCGCATCGTCATCGCGGGCGGCGGCAATATCGGCACTTATGTCGCTCACGAGCTGGAGCAGCGGAACGCCGCCGCCAAGATCAAGATCATCGAATCCTCCCGCGAGCGCGCCCAATCCATCGCCGAAACACTCCAGCGCGCGGTGGTGCTGCATGGCGACGCGCTGGCGCGCGATATTCTCGACGAGGCCGGCGTATCGGACGCCGACACCATGCTGTCGCTCACCAATGACGACCGCATCAACATCCTCTCCTGCCTGCTGGCCAAGCAATTGGGTGCTCGGCGCATCCTCTCGCTGGTGAACGAGCAGGGTTATGCGGCCTTCGCCCAGGGGCTCGGCATCGACGCCCACGTCAATCCGCGCCAGATCACCGTTTCGAAAATCCTCCAGCATGTGCGGCGCGGCAGGATCCACCGCGTGCATGCGCTGCTGGACGGGACCGGCGAAGTGATCGAGGCAGAGGCGCTGGAGACCTCGCCCTTGGTGGGCCGTCCGCTGCGCGATCTCGACGTGATGGACGGGCTTCGCGTCGGGGCCATCGTGCGCAATGGCGAGGTTCTGCTGCCCACCGGCGACACGGTGGTGCGCGCGCAGGATCGCGTGGTTCTGTTTGCCCTCGCCGAGCGCATCAAGCGCGTGGAGCAGCTGTTCCGCGTCAGCCTCGAATTCTTCTGACCCATGGCCTCCCTCGTCCGCCTCCTTGCGTTCGCTCTGGCCTGGGCCGGGGCGGCGGCGCTGCTGCCGGCGCTGGTGTCGGCGCGCTTCCAGGAGGGGCTGGCGCCGATCTTCCTGGCAACCACGCTCGCCTGCGTCTTTCTCGCGGGCGCCATGCATTTGGCGAGTGCCGGGCTGACCGGGCGTATCCGCCGGTTCCAGGTTTTCGCCGCCTTGTGTGCGCTTTGGCTTCTGATCCCCGTGGTCGCGGCGCCCGCCGTCGCGGCTGGGGCGAAGCTCGACCTCGGTGCGGCCTGGTTCGAAGCGCTGTCGGCCTTCACCACGACGGGCTTTACCGCCGTGCACGAGGGGCCGCGTAGCCTTTTCGTCTGGTTTTCTTTGCTCCAATGGTGCGGTGGGCTGCTGACCCTTGTGTCGGCGGTGGCGATCCTCGCGCCGGCGGGTATTGCCGGCTTGCCCGACCGCGCGGTGCAGCGCCTGGACGAGCGCGAGGCGGTGGATACGCTCGGCGTGTTGAAGGAAGTGGGCCCGCTTTATTTCGGTGGGTTCGCGATAGCCTTCCTCGCGCTGCTCTTCACGGGCACGGGTCCCTATCTCTCTTTTTGCCTCGCGTCGGCGGCAACCTCGGCCGGCGCGCACCTGCCGCCCGGCGCCCATGCGGCGCTCCAGGGGGGAGGCCCGACTCAACTTGTGTTCCTTCCTTTCCTCCTATGGGCCGCCACCAGTGTGCGCTGGCACCGGGCGCTGGTGAACCGCCGCGTCCATGCCGCCCCCGAGCAGCCTGAAAGCCTTATTCTGCTCGGCTATTGGCTGGTGCTCGGGCTGTTCCTTGCCGTCCTGCTCTTCCGCCTCACTCCCGGCTCGGATGTGGTCGACGCGCTGAAGGAGGGGCTGTTCACGGCTGCCGCCCTCATTTCCACGTCGTTTCTTCCCTGCGCGCCCGACACCTATGCCCATTTGCCCGCCGGGCTTCTCATCCTCGTCTCGCTGGTGGGCGGGGGCGCGCTGTCGGTTGCTGGCGGGCTTAAGATCCTGCGGGTGCGCGCCATGGCGCTGCGCGCGCGCGGAGATCTCGCGCGCCTGATCTCGCCCAACATCGTTCAGCCCTCGCGCACCGGGGAGGGCGGAATCGGCACTGCAATGCGCGGCGTGTGGATCGGGCTTGTGGCCCTGTGCGCGACACTCGCGGCGGTGACGGTCACCCTCGGCTTCGGCGCCCCGAGCTTCGAGGCGGCGCTCACCGGCGCGGTTGCGGCCATCAGCAATAGCGGTCCGCTCTATGATGCTTCAGGGCAGAATTGGCCCGCCATCTCCAGCCTGCCGGCCATTTCCATGCTCGGCGCAGCCTTCGCTATGATTGCCGGACGCATCGAGGTGGTGGGGGCCTTCGTCCTCATTCACCTAGCCTTCTGGCGCACCTGAGGACCTAAGGACCATGTCCCGCATCGCCTATGTGAACGGACGCTATCTCCCCCACGCGGATGCGGGAATCCATATCGAGGATCGCGGCTTCCAGTTCGCGGACGGCGTCTATGAGGTGTGCGAGGTCCGCGACGGACTGCTGGTGGACGCCCGGCGCCATCTCGACCGGCTCGACCGGTCCTTGTCTGAACTGCGCATCTCAGCCCCCATGACGCGGGCCGCACTGCTGGTGATCCTGCGCGAGACCGTGCGGTTGAACCGCGTGCGCAACGGCATCGTTTATCTTCAGGTGACGCGCGGGATTGCCCGCCGCGACCATGGCTTTCCAAGCGCGGATACGCCCCCCTCCCTTGTGGTGACGGCACGCGCGAGCGACCCGAAGGCCAATGCGGCAAAGGCCCAGGCCGGCGTGAAAGTCATCACCGTTCCCGACAATCGCTGGGAGCGCGTGGACATCAAGACGGTGGGACTCCTGCCCAATGTGCTCGCCAAGCAGCAGGCCCGAGAGCAGGGCGCCTACGAGGCTTGGTTCATCGACGAGGACGGCACGGTGACGGAGGGCGCCTCCACGAATGCCTGGATCGTCACCCAGAATGATGCCCTTGTGACGCGGCCGGCGGATACCGGCATCCTGCGGGGAATCACCCGCACCGTTCTGTTCGAGGTCGCAGGGGCGCTTGGGCTCCGTGTGGAAGAGCGGGCCTTCACCCTCGCCGAGGCGCTCGAGGCCAAGGAGGCTTTCATCTCCTCCGCGTCCGGCGTCGTCCTTCCGGTCGTGGCGCTTGATGGTAGACCGATAAGCTCGGGGGTACCCGGCCCGGTTGCAGCCGCCCTCCGGGCGCGCTTTCATGAGCATGCGGAAACGCAAGCCTGACGCACCGCAGCGTCAATTGCTGCGCAGCAAAATATTCTTGCCTCTGTCGCACGCTGTGCCATTTTAGGCGTCTAATTCCTGCCCCTCCGGTGCGTCAGTGCCGGGGAAGGGTGGGGCAACGCCGAAACAATGGATACGAAAATGGCGGCGGAACGGACACAAAATCTTCAGGACACATTCCTGAACCACGTTCGCAAGGCGAAAACTCCCCTGACCATCTTTCTCGTCAACGGGGTCAAGCTCCAGGGCGTCGTGACCTGGTTCGACAATTTCTGCGTGCTGCTGCGTCGCGACGGGCATTCCCAGCTCGTCTATAAGCACGCCATCTCCACCATCATGCCCGGCCACCCGGTCCAGTTGTTCGATCCGAGCGACGAGGCGGAGAAGGCGTAACGCCGCGTGGAGCGCAAGAGCGACGACCACGGGCCGCGCAGTGAAAGTGGGGCGGGGGGCAAGACCGGCGTGGACCGCCGCGCCCCGCCCACCCGCTGCGCCGTCGTCACACCCCATTTTACAAAGCGCGCCGCCCGCGGGATCGAGGAGCGACGTTCGCCGGAGGCGCGCCTTGAAGAGGCTGTCGGCCTCGCGCTTGCCATCGATCTCGATGTGGTCCATCGGGCCCTGATCCCCATCTCGGACATCAAGCCAGCCACCTATCTCGGCTCGGGCAAGGTGGAGGAGGTGGCCGAGATCGTCTCCGCGCAGGAGATCGGCCTGGTCTTCGTGGACGCCGCTCTCTCCCCGGTGCAGCAGCGCAATCTGGAGCGCGCCTGGTCCACCAAGGTCGTGGATCGCACGGCGCTTATTCTGGAGATTTTCGGCCAGCGCGCGCGCACCAAGGAAGGTGCGTTGCAGGTGGAGCTTGCTCACCTCACCTATCAGAGGTCACGGCTCGTGCGCTCCTGGACCCATCTGGAGCGCCAGCGGGGCGGTTTCGGCTTCCTCGGTGGCCCCGGCGAAACCCAGATCGAAGCGGACCGCCGCATCATTGGCGAGCGCATCGTGCGCATCGAGCGCGACCTGGAACAGGTGAAGCGCACCCGCGCCTTGCACCGGACGAGCCGCAAACGCGTGCCTTATCCGGTGGTGGCGCTGGTGGGCTATACCAATGCCGGCAAATCCACGCTGTTCAACCGCCTGACCCGGGCAGACGTGACCGCGCAGGATCTCCTCTTCGCGACGCTCGATCCGACGCTGCGCAGCGTGGACCTGCCGCACGGCACGCGCATCATCCTCTCCGACACCGTCGGCTTCATTTCAGAACTGCCCACGCAACTCGTCGCCGCCTTCCGCGCAACGTTGGAAGAGGTGATCGAGGCGGATGTGATCCTCCATGTGCGGGACATGTCCCATCCCGACAGCGAGGCCCAGGCGGACGACGTGCGCGACGTCCTGACGGATCTCGGCATTGACGTCGAGGCGGGCGGGCGGATGGTCGAAGTCTGGAACAAGATCGACCGCCTTGCGGACGATGCGCGCCTCGCGCTCGTCAACAGCGCGGAGCGTATCGCTCTGGAGGAGCGGCCCATTCTCGTGTCCGCGCTGACCGGCGAGGGGACGGACGACCTGCTCACGGTCGTGGAGCGGCGGATCACGGCCGGGCGGACCACGCTGCATGTCCATATCCCCACCGAAGACGGGGAGGGGATCGGCTGGCTCTATCGCCACGCGGAAGTGCTTGAGCGGCGGGCCGGCAGCGACGGCGCCCTACATGTGGTGGCGCGCATCCTGCCGGAGCGTGTGGCATTGGTGAAGCGGCGCTTCGGCGCGGCGCGCGTGCGCAAGGTCTGACCGTCAGGTCATGTTCGGGGCGATCCGTCGCCTCGAGACCACGTTCCGATCTGATTGCATCGCAATCAGATCGGTAAAACGTTCTCTATCAAGAGTTTAGAGCCCAATGCACCGATCAAGTTGATTCAACCTGATCGGATCAGGCTCTAGGCGACGGATCGCTTGAAAATCACGCCTTGCCGCGAACCCAGCGCAGCGTCGTCTCCGCCACGCGGCGGCCGAGATGAGCAGCGGTGCGGCGGTCCGCGTCGGAGGGGGCCACATCCGGACCCTGGTCGATATTGGACTGGGCGAAGGCGCCGCCGAAGCCGCCGA
>JASBUY010000117.1 GCA_030147645.1 Aquabacter sp.
ACGCTGGCACCATCCGCCAGCTTGACGGGCTCCTCAGCGCCGCGGGGGCTCAGCGGTGAGGCTGGCCGCTTCGCTCCTTCTGGCCATGCTGGTCGCGGGGCCCGCTTTCGCCCAGAGCCCGCAGCCTCCGGCAGAACGCAAGGCCGCCAGCCCGGCCGTGCCCGCGACCCCCGTCAATCCGGCAAATCCGCTGGCGTCGCCCGCACAGCCGCCGCTGCTGCCGTCCCTCACCCAATTGCCGCCGACCCCGTCTCCGCCGCCGCCCGGCGCAGACATGGCCTATGGCGCCTATCAGAGCGGCTTCTACATCACCGCCGCCCAGGAGGCGCTGAAGCGGGTGAAGGCCGGCAACAATGACCCCGCCGCGCTGACCTTGCTGGGGGAACTTTATGCGCGCGGCTTCGGCGTGCCCTTCGATCCGACGCGCGCCGCGCAATATTACCGGCGTGCCGCCGACGAGGGCGATGCCAATGCCATGTTCGCCCTCGGCATGATGGCGCTCACGGGCCAAGGCATGGCGCAGAGCGACGAGGCCGCGGCGCGCTGGTTCCAGCAGGCGGCCACCGCTGGCCATACCGGGGCGGCCTACAATCTCGGCCTGCTCTACATGCAGGGGCGGGGCGTTCCCTCCGATATTCCAAGCGCGGCCCGCTGGTTCCGCCCGGCCGCCGAGGCCGGCGTCGCGGACGCGCAATATGCCCTCTCGGTGCTGCTGAAGGAGGGGAACGGCGTCGCGCCCGACAGGGTCACCTCCCTGCGCCTTCTCCAGGGCGCGGCGCTCCAAGACCATGTGACCGCGCAGGTCGAACTGGCCATCGCCACCTTCAATGGCGACGGCGTGATGAAGAACGAGGCGGCTGCTGCGGCGCTGTTCCGCAAGGCTGCGCTGGCGGGCAATGCCATCGCCCAGAACCGCTATGCGCGCCTGCTCTCCGCCGGGCGCGGGGTGCCGCAGGACCGCACCCAGGCCGCAGCCTGGCATCTGCTGGCCAAGATGCGCGGGTTGAACGATGTCTATCTCGACGAGGTGGTGGCCACCCTCCCGCCGGCCGAACGCACCAAGGCGGAGGCGCTGGCCCGCAAATGGGCCGCCACCACCCCTGACATCAAGCGGCCGGGCGACCCCAATTAGGCCCATGCAGGGCCGGCACCCGGCCGGCATGCGTCTCGGCAGGCCAGCCATGCCTTGACGGCGAAGCGCGGGACGGGCACAGGAAGCCCCGCTTTCCCATTCCCCAAGGCGGCCGCGCGCGGCCCGGCCCGGCGCCCGGCAGGACGAATAGATGATCCGTACCCCCCTCATGACCGTGATGGTGCAGGCCGTTCGCAAGGCGGGCCGCGCCCTGATCCGCGATTTCGGGGAGGTGGAAAATCTCCAGGTGTCCGCCAAGGGGCCGGCCAATTTCGTCTCCGCCGCCGACCGCAAGGCCGAGGAGATGCTGTTCGCGGAACTCTCCAAGGCCCGTCCCGGCTTCTCCTTCCTGATGGAGGAGCGCGGGCGCGTGGAGGGCACCGACAGTTCCAATGAATGGGTCATCGACCCGCTGGACGGCACCACCAATTTCCTCCACGGCATTCCACTGTTCGCGATCTCCGTGGGCCTCGTGCGCAACGGCGTGCCTTATGCCGGCGTGATCTTCAACCCGGTCACGGACGAGTTGTACATCGCCGAGAAGGGCCAGGGCGCCTATCTCAATGACCGCCGCCTGCGCGTCGCCGCGCGCCGCAAGCTCGCCGATTGCGTGGTGAGCTGTGGCCTGCCCCATCTCGGGCGCGGCAACCATGCCCAGTTCAACCGCGAACTGTCGCTGGTCCAGACCCAGGTGGCGGGCCTGCGCCGCACCGGCGCCGCCGCGCTCGATCTCGCCTGGGTCGCCTCCGGCCGCTTCGACGCCTTCTGGGAGCGCGATCTTTCGCCCTGGGACATGGCGGCGGGCATGGTGATGGTGCGCGAGGCGGGCGGCTATGTCTCCGACCTTTCGGGCGGCGACAAGGTGCTGGAGAAGGGCGAGGTGATCGCCGGCAACGAGGACATGCATCGCGACCTGCTGGCGCTCCTGCGCAAGGCGTGAGCGTGGCGGCGCGGCCCTCTCCGCCCGAACGCCGCATCCCTTTATCCGGGTTCTAAAGTCTGTGTCGGTCCCCATCCGCAGCGCGCCATGCGGGTGTCATTCCTGTCCGTGTATGGCATAGTCGGTCGGCGGGAAGGTTGCGGGAGCGAACATGGCGCGTATCGTCGATCCGTTCATTAAGGTCTCCTCCCCGCGCATCTTTTTGATCCGGATGATCGTCTTTCTGGGCCTGTGCCTGGCCCTCTCGGCGGTGCTCTACCGCCAGATCTTCGATGCCTTCCTGAACAATCCGGGCCTTAACGGCGTCATTTTCGGCGTGCTCGCCATCGGCATCGTGCTGGCGCTGCGCCAGGTGGCGCGGCTGTTTCCGGAAGTGGAATGGGTCAATTCCTTCCGCCTCGCCGATCCCGGCCTTGCGGTGTCGCGCGCGCCCACTTTGCTCGCGCCCATGGCGGCGCTGCTGGGCGACCGGATCGGCCGCATGTCCATTTCCCAGACGACCATGCGCTCGATCCTGGATTCCATCGGCACCCGCCTCGACGAGGCGCGCGACACGGCACGCTATCTCACCGGTCTTCTGGTCTTTCTCGGCCTGCTCGGCACCTTCTGGGGCCTTCTGGAGACCGTCTCCTCCATTGGCAACGTAATCGGCGCGCTGGAGATTCGGCCCGATTCCGGCTCGGTGTTCGAGGAGATCAAGCGCGGGCTCGCCGCCCCGCTCGGCGGCATGGGCATCTCCTTCTCGTCCTCTCTGTTTGGTTTGGCCGGTTCGCTGGTTCTGGGCTTCCTCGACCTCCAGGCGGGGCAGGCGCAGAACCGCTTCTATACCGACCTGGAAGACTGGCTCTCGACCACGGTGCGCGATATCGGCGAGACGATGCCCGCCCAGCCGGTGCCCGCCCAGATGCGCTATGCGGCGCCCGTGGAAGCGGTGGAAAGCACCCCCGCCGCGCTCGCTTTGCCCGCCCCCGCCCCGCTGGAGACCGGGGCGCTGGTGGACGCCATCAACCGGCTCGACAAGACCATGGCGGAAGCCGGCACCCAGCGCGTCACCAGCGCCATGGCGCATCTGGCCGAGAGCCTCCAGGGCCTCGTCACCCATATGCGCTCGGAACAGGCGCTGCTGAAGCAGATGGTCGAGGTGCAGGCCGCCCAGCACGAGGAATTGCGCCGCATCGTGGACCGGCTCGACCGCAGCCTTGATGGGCTGGAGGCCGAATCGGGCGTCCCCGAGCGGCACGGGAGCTGATCCATGGCTCTCGGGCGGCGCGGCCGCGAGCGCACCATCGATTACTGGCCCGGCTTCGTGGACGCGCTGTCCACGCTGCTCCTGGTCTTCATCTTCCTGCTGTCCGTCTTCATGATCACCCAGTTCTTCCTGACGCAGGAAATGTCGGGCAAGGACAATGTGCTCCAGCGCCTGCAGGCGCAGATCCGCCAACTGACCGAATTACTTTCCCTGGAGCGTGCCTCCAGCCAGACCGCCGAAGGGGAGCTGAGCGCGCTGCGCGCCTCGCTGGCCGCAGTGGAGGCCGAGCGTGACCGCCTGCGCGGTGAGGCGGGGACGGCGCCCGCCGCGCCCGATCCCGCCCGCGCCCAGGCGCTGACGCGCGAACTCGACATGCAGAAGGACGCGGCGGCCCGCGCCATCGCCCAGATCGAGATTTTGAACCAGCAGATCCTCGCCTTGCGCCGCCAGATGGCCGCGCTGGAGGAGGCGCTGAACATCTCGGAAAAGCGCGACCAGGAGAGCCAGGCCAAGATCGCCGATCTCGGGCGCCGGCTGAACGTGGCGCTCGCCCAGCGGGTCCAGGAACTGAGCCGGTTCCGTTCGGAATTCTTCGGACGGCTGCGCGACATTCTCGGCAACCGTCCCGACATCCGCATCGTCGGCGACCGCTTCGTGTTCCAGTCGGAAGTGTTCTTCGACCGCGGCTCCGCCACCCCGCGTGCCGAGGCGCTGCCGGCGCTCGACCAGATCGCGAGCGCCATCCTGGAACTGGAAAAGCAGATCCCGCCGGACATTTCCTGGGCGATCCGGGTGGACGGGCACACGGATTCGCGCCCCATCTCCACCCCGCAATTCCCCTCCAACTGGGAATTGTCGGCCGCCCGCGCCATCGCGGTGGTGCAATATCTCATCAGCAAGGGCGTGCAGCCCCAGCACCTCATCGCCGCCGGCTTCGGCGAATATCAGCCGCTCGATGGCGGCACCTCCGAGGATGCGCTGCTGCGCAACCGCCGCATCGAGCTGAAGCTCACCGAGCGGTAAAGCTCCCCATCTCCCGCCATCCTTGGCAGGGATGGAGGGGCGCTTGACTCTCGCGGCGGGAGTCGGAATCAATAAGAACAAATAGCGAACAAAAGGACCAGACATGCCACCCTCAGCCGGTTCGGCGGAGCTTGCGGGGCTTCGCCGCCGCATTGCCGCCCTGGAAGGGGGAGGCGGCCCCGACGGGCCGAACTGGGGCGCGCTGCCCTTCGGCATCGCGGACCTGGACGGCACGCTGGGCGGGGGCCTCGCGTGGGGCGCGCTTCATGCCGCCATGGCCGCCGCGCCCGGGCAGGAGGGGGCGCTGCTCGCCTTCGGCCTCGCACTCGCGGCCCGCGCCGCCCGCCTGCGCCGCGCGCCGGTGCTGCTGGTCCAGCAGGAACTCGCCGGGCTGGAGGGGGGATGGCTCTACGGGCCGGGCGCGCAGGAAGCGGGCCTGCCCGAGGGAGCGCTGGTTCTGGTGCGCGTGCGCCGGGCCGAGGAGGCCCTGCTGGTGATGGAGGAGGCGCTGAAATGCAGCGGTGTGTGCGCCGTGCTCGGCGAGGTGGGCAGCGCGCTGCCGGACGCTCTCACCGCCACGCGCCGGCTCTCCTTGGCGGCGCGGTCGGGCGGTGGGCTCGGCCTTTTGCTGCGTCCCGCGCCCGACGCCTCCCCCTGCGCGGCGGTGACGCGCTGGTCCATCGCCCCGCAGCCGAGCCGGCCGACCGACGCGTTCGGCGGGCTCGGCGCGGTCTGCATCGCGGCACAGCTCGTGCGCAACCGCCAGGGACCGCCGGGGGCCTGGCGGCTGGTGCTCGGGCCGGGGGACTTCGCCCTCGCCCCGCCCCGCCTCATGCCCCGGGAGGACAGCCATGACGGCCCTCGACGCCCGCCGCTATCTCAGCCTCTGGCTCGACCGGCTCTCGACCGACCGGGTCGAACGGTCCCTGCCGCCTGAGGCGCGGGCGCTGCCGCGCGTGAGCGTGGCGCAGGACAAGGCCGGCCTGCGCCTTGCCGCACTCAACGCGCCCGCGCACGCCCTCGGCCTTGTCCCGGGTCTTGCGCTGGCCGATGCCCGCGCGCGCCATCCCGCCCTCCAGGTGGTGCCCCATATGGTCGAGGCCGATGCCCGCCTTTTGGAGGGCTTCGCCGATGCCTGCGAGCGCTATACGCCGCTGCTGGCCCTCGACGGGCGGGACGGGCTGATGCTGGACATTTCCGGCTGCGCCCATCTGTTCGGCGGGGAAGGCGCCCTGCTGCGCGACCTGCTGGCGCGGGTGGCGGCCAGCGGCCATTCGGCACGCGCCGCCATCGCCACGACCCCGGAGGCGGCCGCCGCCCTCGCCCGCCATGGCGGCCGGCGCGGCCTGATCGCCCCGCCCGAGCGCGACCTGGCCGCCCTTCTCGCGCCCCTGCCGCTCGCCGCGCTGCGGCTGGAGGCGGCGACCCTCGCCGCCTTGGAGCGCCTCGGCTTCGCCTGCATCGGCGATCTTGCGGACAAGCCGCGCGCCCCGCTTGCCGCCCGCTT
>JASBUY010000124.1 GCA_030147645.1 Aquabacter sp.
ATGCTTTCGCTGGGCGAAAAGACCTCCAAAGCCGGGCCGCCCTGGGCCGACCTCGTGCCGCTTGCCCGCGCCTATATCGAGGCGGCGCCGGACCGCATCATCTGGGGCAGCGACTGGCCGCACCCGGTTTCCGTCAAGCAGCCGCCCAATGATGCGGACCTGTTCGAGCTGTTCCTGAGCTACACCCAAGGCGTGGACGAGGTGCGCAAGATCCTGGTGGAAAACCCCGCCCGCCTGTTCGGCTTTGCCGAGGGCGAAGCCGGCGCGTAATTGCGGCATATCGGATCAGGCTCTGAAACCGGCGGCGGCGGTTCCGTGCGCGCCGTCCGTTTGGTGGATCGCGCGCCAGCGCCGTTGCCCGTTGACGGCGCGCCGGCTCCTGTACCGCGCATGCCGGCTTGACCGTGGCGAGGCGGTTCGCGGCGCGGACCCGGCGCGACCGGGGCGGGGATGGAAATCCCCCGCAACGTCTTGCGCTTGCCCGCTAGCCGGACGGCGGCTTTTTTCCTGTTCGCGCGGCTGAGGCGGCGGTGCTGCCCTTCCATTGGCATGGGCCTCCAGCGGGATGGCCGCTGGGCCGGGTGTTTGCCCACGCGGCGGTCCAGACCGGCATCCCCGGCGCGCAGGCCTTGCGCATCGTCGATGCCCCCTTGGACGTTCGCGCCGCAGCCCTCTCTACCGCCTTGGGTTTCGCCCCGCCGTCGCCGCTTACGGCTCTTCGGACCCGTCACGCCTGGGCCATGGCATCACCCGCGATATGGCTGGCTTGTAAAGATGATGATCGTCATCTATATGTCTCCCCAAGGAGCACCGCCATGCGCAAGAGCAAGGAGCAGACCGCCGAAAGCCGCCGCAGAATCCTGCAGGAGGCAGCCCGTCTCTATCGTGAGAAAGGGTTCGACGGCGTGGGCGTGGCGGAGATCATGGATGCCGCCGGCCTGACCCATGGAGGCTTCTACCGCCACTTTTCCTCCAAGGAGGCCTTGATCGCGGAGGCCATGGCTCAGGCCTTCGCTGACCGCCTCTCCGCGCTCAAGGCGCGAGACGATGTCGCGGGCACCGAGCTGCTGCGCGGATTTGTCGAAGGCTATCTCTCCGAGCGCCATCTCCGAGCGCCCGAAAAGGGATGCCCGGTCGCGGCATTGGGCAGCGAGGCCGCGCATCTGGGCGGCGATGTTGCCCACGTCTTCGAGACCGGCATCGACCGGGTGATCGACGTCCTCGCACAGGCCATCGGGGGCGATACCCCCGCGCACCGCGCACAGGCCCTGCGCCTGCTCGCCGCCCTCGCCGGCGCGGTGGTGATCTCGCGCGCTGTGGGCGACCGGTCGGACCTGCGCGCCGAAGTGCTGGCAGCCGTCCGCCAGGATGATGAGATCGCCCACCTGCTGAAGCCCGGCTAAGCCCGGCTCAGCCTTCTCACGTTCCAACGCTCCGGCCTGAACTTCCCCCAGGCGCGCCTGACGCGCGCCCGAACCCTCCCGCTTTGCCTCTGTCCCGGCACCCGCCGGCCCATCCGAAGGATCATCTCCATGAGCACCAAGGGTACCGCCGTCATCACCGGGGCGTCCTCCGGCATCGGCGCGGTCTACGCGGACCGCTTCGCCGGCCGTGGCTACGACCTCGTCATCGTCGCCCGCAATGCCGAGCGGCTCGAGGCCCAAGCCGCGCGCCTCAGCGCCCGCCACGGCGTCGCGGTGCGCACGCTGAGCGCGGACTTGACCCATGCGGCCGATCTTCGCCGTGTCGAAGCCCTGCTCCAGAGCGACGAAACGGTCCGCGTCCTCGTCAACAATGCCGGCTTCGGCGGGGCGGGCGAACTGCTTCAGTCCGATGTGGAGCGCATGGCGCAGATGGTCGCCATCAATGTGACCGCCGTGATGCGCCTTGCCTATGCCGCAGCGCCCGGCTTTGTCGCGCGGGGTGAGGGCACGATCGTCAATATCGCCTCCATCGCGGCCATCGGTCCGGAAATCCTGAACGGCGTCTATGGAGGCACCAAGGCCTTCGTTTTGGCCTTCTCCCAGTCCCTGCGCAAGGAATTGGCGGACAAGGGCATCCGGGTGCAGGTGGTCCTGCCGGGCGCGACCGCGACGGAATTCTGGGACGTTGCCGGCCTGCCGGTCACCGCCTTGCCGTCAGCCTGGGTGATGAGCGCCGAGACGCTGGTGGATGCCGCTTTGCTCGGCCTCGATCGCGGTGAGTTCGCGACCCTTCCGTCCCTGCAGGACGGCGCGGAATGGGACGCCTATGAGGCGGCCCGCCAGACCATGCTGCCCCATCTCTCCAGCGCCTCGGTGGCGCCGCGCTATCGCGCGGACGTCGGCGCCCTCTGACCGGCACGAGAACCCGAGGAGGCGCCCATGGACCCGCGGACACGCATGCTGCTCGAGGCGCCGCCCGGACGCACGATCCTGCGTCTCGCCTGGCCCAATGTACTCGTCATGGCGGCGCAGGCCGCCGTGGGGCTCATCGAGACCTATTTCGTCGCCATGCTCGGCGAGGACGCCCTCGCCGGCATGTCCCTGGTCTTCCCCGTCTTGATGCTGCTGCAGATGGTCTCGGCGGGAGCGGTGGGCGGGGCGATCCTCTCCGGGGTGGCGCGCGCGCTCGGCGCCGATGACCGCCGCCGCGTGGACGAGGTGGTGTGGACCAGCGTGCTGCTCACCTTGGCGCTGAGCCTTGCCACCACGGTCGGCGTTCTGGTCGGCGGCCCGCGCCTCTATGCGGCCATGGGGGGGACCGGCGGCGGGCTCGCGGCGGCCGTCACCTATTCGGCCATCGTCTTCGCGGGGGCGGTGCCGCTCTGGCTGTTCAACAGCTTCGCCGCCATGATCCGGGGCACCGGAAACATGCTGGTGCCAGCCCTGGTCATCGTGGGCGGCGCGCTCATTCTGGTTCCGGTCTCCCCGCTGCTGATCTTCGGCCTCGGGCCGTTTCCCAGACTGGGGATCGCCGGCGGTGGTGTCGCGGTCCTCGCCTATTATACCATCGGTGCGGCCATTCTCGGTTGGTACATCTGGGCGGGACGCGGCGTGTTGCGACCCGCGCGGTTTCCCCCGCCGCTCTCGGCCGGGCCGGTGAAGGATATCCTGCGCATCGGCTCCGCCTCCACGGTCAATGCCTTCTCCACCAATGTCACGGTCGCGGCGACGCTTGCGCTGGTGAGCGCGGCGGACCCGGCGCTTGTCGCCGGCTATGGCGCCGGCGTGCGGCTCGAATATCTGCTGGTCCCGCTGGTGTTCGGCATCGGCGCCCCGGCCGCCGCCATGGCGGGGGCGAGCATGGGGGCGGGAAACCCGAAGCGCGCGGGCCGGGTGGCCTGGATCGCGGCGGCTCTCGCGGCGATCGTGACGGAATCCATCGGCATTGCGGCCGCGCTCGCTCCAGAGGCTTGGATCCGCCTGTTCTCCGAGCAGCCCGACGTCGTTGCGGGCGGGGCACAATATCTGCGGATCGTGGGGCCGGCTTATGGCCTGTTCGGCGCCGGTTTCGCGCTCTATTTCGCCTCGCAGGGGGCGGGGCGGGTGGCGCTGCCGCTCGCAGCCGCCATTCTGCGCATTGCGGTGACGGTGGGCGTCGGGCGCCTTGCCATGTCCGCCTTCGGGCCGCCCGGCCTCTATTTCGCCTTGGCGAGCGGCCTTGCGCTCTATGCCGTGGTCAATGCCATCAATGTCCGGCTTTGGTCGCGCGGGCGCGCCGCCCCCCTGGCTGGCTCCCTTCCCGCACGCGTGTTGGAACGGGGGCAACCCGGCCCTTGAGCGGCGAGAGTTCCGCCGCTCCGGGGCCGGTCCCGGTGTCTCAGCCGACCGCCGTGCGCTTCTTCTTTTCCGGGTCGTCAAAGGGCAAGGTTTGGGCGATGGCCTTGGCGGAGAGGGACTTGCCCTTCACCTCCAGAGGCGTGCCCTGGACGGCCTTGTCCACGTCCAGGCGAACGATCGCCATGGATTTGCCGGTCAGCGTCGAATAGCAGGGGCAGGTGATGACGCCCACCTTCTTTCCGTCCGCCCACACCTCGTCGCCGAGATCGGCGGGGCCGTCCGCATCGATCAGCAGGCCGAAGATCTTGAAGCGTTCCTGGCCCTTCAGCCGGTAGTGCTCCTCGGCCCCCCGGAAGCCTGTCTTGCCGGGGCTGACCGTGAAGTCGAGGCCGAGTTCCCAGAGCGTGTCGCCGGGGGGCTGGTCCGCATAGGGGTACATCTGCGAATTGTCATAAGGGTAGAAGAGCAGGTAGCTCTCGACCCGCAGCATGTCGAGCACGCTGAAGCAGCAGGGGATGATGCCCATCTCCGCGCCGTCAGCGACGATGGTGTCCCACACCTTGGCCGCATCCTGCGCGCGGACGAAGATTTCATAGCCACGCTCGCCGGTATAGCCGGTGCGCGAGATCATGACCGGCGCGCCGAACAGCGTCGTCTGCATGTGGTGGAAATATTTCAGGTCGCGGATGCCGGGCACGTATTTGGCGAGGAAGTCCACCGCCAACGGACCCTGCAGGGAGAGGTCCTGAAGGTCGTCATCGAACAGGATCGCGCAATTGCGTCCGGCAGCCTGCTTGACCACTTCTTCATGGCCGGAGCCCGAGCCATGGACCAGCATCCAGGCATTGGGGCCGGTGCGGTAGATGATGCAGTCATCGGTGAAGAAACCGCGATCGTTCAGCATGCAGGCATAAGCCGAGCGGCCGGGGGTGATCTTCGAGACGTCGCGGGTGGTGATGTAATCGAGCACGGCGAGGGCGTGCGGGCCCACCATGTGGATCTTCTTCAGGCCCGACACGTCCATGAGGCCCGCTTTGGTGCGGATGGCCACATGCTCGGCCGCCATGTCCTTGTCATAGGTCCAGGCGGTGGGCATGCCGTTCCAGTCTTCGAGCTTCGAGCCGAGAGCCCGGTGGCGATCCGCCAGGACCGCGTTGCGCCAGCTTATGGTCATTAGTTTTCCCCTTTTCTAGCAAAGGTTTATTCGATTTTGAAACTCAAAGTCTTTCAGTCCGTCATGCCCGGGCTTGACCCGGGCATCCACGACCTTCGGCTGGCACGCCCGGCGGAGCCCCGTGGATGGCCGGATCAAGTCCGGCCATGACGGTGCGCTGGAGACCCATCGCCCCTCAGCCCATCCGCTCGGAGGCGTAGGAGCCGGGCGAAGCGGGGAAGACCACGGTGCGGTTGCCGTTGATGAAGATGCGGTGGTGAATGTGCGCGTGGATGGCCCGCGCCAGCACCTGGCTCTCCACGTCGCGGCCGATGCTCACATAATCGTCCGGGCTCTGGGCATGGGTGATGCGGGCGATGTCCTGCTCGATGATCGGGCCTTCATCGAGATCGCTGGTCACGTAATGCGCGGTCGCGCCGATCAGCTTCACGCCGCGCTCATAGGCCTGCTTGTACGGATTGGCGCCCTTGAAGCTCGGCAGGAAGGAATGGTGGATGTTGATGATGCGCCCCGACATCTTCCGGCACAGCGCATCGGATAGCACCTGCATGTAGCGCGCCAGCACCACGAGTTCCGTGCCGGTCTGCTCCACGATGGCAAGAAGCTGTTCTTCCGCCTGCGCCTTGTTCTCCTTCGTCACCTTGATGCAGTGGAAGGGAATGTCGTGGTTCACCACGACCTTCTGATAGTCGAAATGGTTGGAGACCACGCCCACGATATCGATGGGCAACGCGCCGATCTTCCAGCGGTAAAGAAGGTCGTTCAGGCAATGCCCGAAGCGCGAGACCATCAACAGCACCTTCATGCGCTGGCTGGCATTATAGAGCTGATAGTCGATACCCATCTGCGCGGCGATGGGCGCGAACGCGGCGTTCAGCTCCTCCTGCCCCACGCCCTCCTCGGAGCGGAAGCGGATGCGCATGAAGAACTTGCCGGTGTCTGCATCATCGAATTGCGAGGAATCGGTGATGTTGCAGCCCGCATTGGCGAGAAAGCCGGAAATGGCGGCGACGATGCCCCGCCGGCTGGTGCAGGACACGGTGAGCACGAAGCTCGCCGCGTCCGCGACGCGTGTCGCGTCGATCTTGTGCGCGGCTTTGATGGCGGTTTCCTGGAGCATGGGTCTGGTCCTGATCTTCGTCTTTGTTTGAACGGCGCGCGGCTTCAGGCGCGCACGCGCGTTTTCTGCGGGTCGTAGAAGGGGAAGGGCACGAGGGTCGCCGACAGGCGCTTCTGGTGACCGTCGAGCTTGCCCACCTCCAGCACGGTGCCGACCTCCGCGTTGGCGACGTCGAGGCGCGCCAGCGCAATGGTGCGGCCGAGAAGGGGCGAGCGGGTGGCGCTGGTGATGAGGCCCACTTGCGCCCGGCCGAAAAAGACCGGGTCGCCATGGGAGAGGCTTTCCCCGCCCTCCAGTTGAAGCCCCACCAGCTTGTGGGCGGGATGCTCGCGGCGGCGTTGGAGCGCGGCCTTGCCGATATAATCCTCTTCCTTCTTGGTGGGCACGGTAAAGCCGATGCCCGCCTCGAACGGGTCGGTCGTACTGTCGAAATCGTGCCCGCCGAACACGAGGCCCGCCTCGATGCGCACCATGTCCAGCGCCTCGAAACCGAAGGGGCGGATGCCGAATTCGGCGCCCGCCTCCATGAGCGCATCCCACACAGCCGGCGCATCCTTGGGGTGGCAGAACACCTCGTAGGCGAGTTCGCCCGTATAGCCGGTGCGCGATATGAGAACGGGAATTCCGTCAAAGCCGCCGAAGCGGCCGATGGTGAGGCGGAAAATGCCCAGTTCGTCCAGCGTCGGGCGGCCCGGCGCGGTCCACAGCACCTTGCGCAGGGTGTCGCGCGCCTGCGGCCCCTGAAGCGCCACGTTGTGGATTTCGTTGCTCGCCGTCTTGAGGCTGACGCGGCCGGGGAATTTCGCCGCCTGCTCTTCGATCCAGAGCAGGCCCGCATCGTCGCCGCCGATCCAGCGGAAATTGTTGTCGCCGAGGCGGAACAGCGTGCCGTCGTCCACCATGCCGCCATGCGCGTAGCAGAGCGGGGTATAGAAGATCTGGCCCACCGAGAGCTTGCGGATGTCGCGCGGCAGCAGGCCCTGGAGGAAGGTTTCGGCGTCCGGCCCGACGATCTCGAGCTTGCGCAGCACGGACAGGTCCATGAGCACCACCGCCTCGCGGCAGGCCCAATATTCCTCGATGGCGCCGGCCGATGCGAAATGCTGAGGCACCCAATAGCCGCGATAGTCGGTGAAGGTGCGGGTCAGCGCGCTGGTGCGCGGGTGGAAGCCGGACTCTTTGGTGAGGCGGGTCGGTGAATCGGGGGTCATGCGGTAGCCGATCGCGCGCTTGAAGGGGATGTCCTTGGGATAGACGCGCACCTGGATTTCGGAGAGGTGCCAGCCATTGGAGGCGTCGATGTCCGCCGGGCAGGCGGAGGCGCCGCAGACGAGATCGGAGAGTGCCCGCAGCAGCACATAATCGCCCGGTCGCGACCAGGGCTCGTCCGACCAGATGATGTTATTGGCCGCGACATTGGTGTTGTAAAAGAAATTGATCGCCGGCCAGCCGCGATACTGGCCGACACTGTAGTCGCGCATGGCGGCATTGAAGTTGTCTGAACAGTTCACGTGGCCGAAATAACCGAGATCCTCGTAATAGCGCGCGGTGCAGGCGAGGTTGAAGGTGTCGTGCCGGCCGACCGTGTCCTGAACCACCTCCACCAGCGCGTTGCGGTCCTGATCGAAGAATTTGGAATAGAGGCCAGGGCGCGGATAGGCGGCGCCGTTCAGGGTGCGGGTGGTGGTGGAATCAAGGCCGAGGATGCGCCCCTTGTCCAAAGCCTTGCGGCCGAAGGCGATGAAATCGGAGCACTGGCGGCCTTCGATGTCGATGATCTGGATGGTCTCGCCCTCGAACACCTCGAAGCTGATGGCGGACGCCACATTGATCCGAAGATCGAGGCGCGGCTCGGCGAGCGGATCGGGCAGGCGCGCGAGCCGCCCGCGCCGCACTTCGGCGCGGGTGATGAAGACGAGGAGGTCGGTCGCCGGGTTCTGCTCCCACACCAGCATGGGCGCGGCGGGGGCCGCGACGATGACGTGGAGCATCTGCTCGGCAAGAAGACGGACGGATTGCCCCGGCCCCGCATCCGGCCCGAACAGATGGGCGGCCCGGCCCTCCGCCGGGTCGATCTGCCGGCGGAACAGGCCGAAGCGTACGCGCGCGGCATCCTCCGCGCCGGATGCGAGGATGGAGAGCAGACCCTCCGCCCGTGAAGTGCCGGCAAGGCCCAGCGCCTCCACGCAAGGTCGCCCGACCGCATCGAAGGCGAGCAGTTCCACCTTCTGTCCGCCTTCGAGCTGGGCGATCTCGATGCGGTCGCCCGGCTCCAGGGTGAAGACCTGCGCGCCGCCGC
>JASBUY010000152.1 GCA_030147645.1 Aquabacter sp.
CTCAACATCATCTTCGACCGCATGTCGACCTTCTGCGCCGACGCGCTGCGCCAGTATGCGGCCTCCCAGGCCTATTTCTCGCTCAGCGAGATGGAGAGCGCGCGCATCGGCGACATTCTCGACATGTATGAAGGCAATGCCATGGTGGGCGTGTTCCACGTGGCGGAGTGGGACAGCCAGGTCATCATCGGCTTCGACCGCGACGTGGTCTTCACCATGGTCGAGGTGCTGTTCGGCGGCGATGGCGGCGAGCCGCCGGTGGATGACGAGCGCTCCTTCTCCAATATCGAACTGCGCATCGCCCAGGCCCTGTTCGAGCAGATGGGCAAGGCGCTGTCCTCGTCCTTCGCCCTGGTGAAGAAGACCACCATCACCTTCCAGCGCACCGAGACGCGCATGGACTTTGCCGTCATCGGCCGGCGCGCGAACCTTGCCGTGTGCGCGAAGTTCCTGCTCCAGGCCATCAATCGCGGCGGCGAGATGTTTGTGGTGATCCCCCAGACCGCGCTCTCGCCCATGCGCCAGCAGCTCTCGCGGACCTCGGCGGGCGAGACCACGGTGCGCGATCCCGTCTGGACCCGCCATATCCGCAGCGAGGTCAACCGCGCCGAAGTCGAGCTGCGCCTCGTCATGGAGGAGCGCGAGATCACCCTCGGCGAAGCCGCCGACCTGAAGGTCGGACAGGTTCTCAAGCTCCAGGCAACGCCCAGGACTAAAATGAAGCTGGAGAGCAGCAAGCAGCCGCTCTTCTGGTGCCAACTCGGCCAGGCCGAGGGCTCCTATGTGGTTCGAATCGAAGACCCGGTGGACCTGGAGCAGGAGTTCCTCGATGACATCCTTCCCCGTTGATCTCTTGCTGCTGGTCGCCCTGGTGGTGACCACCACCGTCGTGGTCATGCTCTATCTGAAGCTGCGCGCGCTGCGCGTCTCGCAGGCGGAATATGAGCAGGCGCTGGGCGAGACCGTCGCGGCCCTCGACACTGCCCGCGAGGCGGTGGCGACGCTCAATCGCGACGGGCGCACGCTGATCATGTCGCTCGGCAAGAAGATTGATGAGGCGCAGTCGCTGATCGTCGAGCTGGACCGCCGCCAGTTTCCCGCGCCGCCCGCCCGCGGGCAGGGTCGCCCCGTTTCCTATGAGCGCCGCGGCTGACGCCGGCGGCAGTGAAGGTTCAACCCAAAATGACCAATTCGAGGGACACCATGGCCTCTTTCCTCGCCGAAGGTCTGGACGAGCACGAAGAGAATGCCGCCCCCGCAGCGTCCGGCGCGCCCGCTCCGAGCGGCGAAGTGTTCGGCGCCGGCAAGGGGCTCGAAGCCCTGATGCGCGTTCCGGTCCAGCTCCAGGTGGTGCTCGGCTCCGCCTCTATGCCGGTGGCCCAGCTCATGAAGCTCGGCCGCGGCGCAGTGGTCCCGCTCGACCATCGCGTGGGCGAGCCGGTGGATATCGTGGTCAATGGGCGCATCATCGCCCGCGGGGAAGTGGTGGTGGTTGAGGACGACAATTCGCGGTTCGGCGTGTCGCTGACGGAGATCGTCGGACCCGCCGGCGGCGATCTCACCTGAGCCGTAGGCCATGGCTGCCGCCGCCGTCCGCCCATCCAGCCGTCCGCTTAACGGCACTGAGCGCGTCGCCGCCTTGCTCCTGACCATGGGCAAGCCGCTGGCCGGCCGCCTGATGAAGTATTTCAGCGCGGAAGAGCTAAAGGTCGTCACCCGCGCCATCGCCGACATGCGCTCGGTCACGAGTTCGCAGATCGAGGTGGCGGTGGAGGAATTCGCCGCCCAGTTCGCCACCGGCGCCAACCTCTCCGGCACCCCCGGGGACGTCGAGCGCCTGCTCGCCGAATTCATGCCGCCGGATCGCGTGTCCGAGGTGATGAACGACGTGCTCGGCGCGGCCAACCATTCCATCTGGGACCGCATTTCCGGGGTCTCGGAGACCATCATCGCCTCCTACATCCTGAAGGAGCATCCGCAGGTGGCCGCCCTGGTCCTGACCAAGGTGAAGCCGGCCTGCGCTGCCAAGGTGATGGCGCATCTACCAGAGCACGTGCGCAACGGCGTCATGCGGCGCATGCTCACCGTGAAGCCCATCGTGGACGAAACGATGTACATCATCGAACATACCGTCCACGACGACTTCATGATGAACCTCGCCCGCAACGCGGCGGCGGACACCCATTCGCGCATTGCCGACATCATCAACAAGATGGAGCGCAATGACATGGACAGCGTGCTCCAGAACCTCGCCATGACGCGGCCGAAGTCCGCCGAGATCCTGAAGGGCCTGCTGTTCACCTTCGACGACATCATCGGCCTGCCGCCGCGCGCGCGCACCACGCTGTTCGACAAGGTGCCGCCGGACAAGGTGGTGCTGGCACTGAAGGGCACCGATCCGGAATTCCGGGACATCATCCTGTCCTCGCTCGGCGCCCGCGTGCGGCGCATGATCGAGCAGGAATTGTCCAACAGCGAGCCCTCCTCGCAGCGCGACGTGCAGGAAGCGCGCCGCATGATCACCGACCTTGCGCTCGACCTCGCCGGCAAGGGTGAGATCGAACTCAATTCCGGCGGCGAAGACGACGCTTATGTGCGGTAGCGCCGATGTCGGAAGATGCGGATAAGGAGAGCAAAACAGAAGAGGCAAGCGAGAAGAAGGTCTCCGATGCTGTCGAGAAAGGCAATGTGCCGTTCTCACGGGAAGCAACCCTGTTCGCCTCCCTGGTCGGCATCCTGGCCTCGCTGTCCTTCTATGCCGGCCCGCAGACGAGCGCGCTGACCGAGGGGTTGGCGCGTTTCATCGACGATCCCGGCGGCTATCCAATCGCCAATGGCGAGGACGCGACCTCGGTGATGTGGACCGCGATGCTGTTCGCAGGCGACTTCCTGCTGCCCATCGTCGCGATCTTGAGCCTCACCGGGCTGGTGGCCTCGCTGTTTCAGAATACGCCGCGTCTGGTGCTCGACCGCGTCCAGCCGCAATGGTCGCGCCTGTCCATCAGCAAAGGATGGACGCGCATCTTCGGCACGCAGGGGCACGTGGAGTTCGGCAAGTCGCTATTCAAGTTCGGCGTGATCAGCGCGGTGGTGATCGCTCTGCTCCTGTCGGAGCAATCGAGCGTGGTGAATGCCATTTTCACCGACCCGCTGACCTTGCCGGCCGTGATGCTGTCGCTCGCCACGCGCCTGATCTCGGCGGTGTGCGTCGCCACCATCGCCCTGGTGGCGGCCGATCTGGGCTGGTCCCGCTTTCATTGGCGCAGCGAGCTGCGCATGACGAAACAGGAGGTGAAGGAGGAGTTCAAGCAGGCCGAGGGCGATCCCATGGTCAAGGCGCGCCTGCGCGCCCTGGCCCAGGAGCGGGCGCGGCGGCGGATGATGAGCGCGGTCCCCCAGGCCTCGCTCGTGATCGCCAATCCGACTCATTACGCCATTGCGCTGCGCTATGACCGGGCGAAGGGAGGCGCGCCCCTGGTCGTGGCGAAGGGGCTCGATCTCATCGCGCTGAAGATCCGCGAAATCGCGGAGCGCAACGGCATTCCGGTGATCGAGGACAAGCAACTGGCCCGCGCCATGTATAACGCCGTCGAAGTGGACCGCTGGATACCTCCCGATTTCTATCGGCCGGTCGCGAATATATTGTATTATATTTATTCGAGGGGAAAAAATGGAAACCGCCAGCAATAATCGCTTCCTGGACCCTCGGGCGCTCAGCGGACGGGCGGTCTTTCCCTATGAGCAGCTGCTTGCCGACAGCCTGCGCGGCTTCCTCTCGGAGCTGTGCCTGATCAATGCCGGCATCTTCATTTCCTACATCGAGGGCGACAAGGGCGAGAACATCAACGACATCGTCGCCTCGTCCGCGGAACTCACGCTGAAGCCGGGCCTGTTGCGCTATGGTCGGCATGCGTCCATCGACAGCGTGTGGGGCTTCCCGCCGGAGGTCTCCATCGATCTGGAGCTGCACCACGCCAATCTCGCGGCCTTCTTCCGCGTGGTGTTCGAGGCGCAGACCGTGGGCGTCCATCTGGACGGCATCCTGTTCCGCGACGCGCTGGGCGATCCGGAAGAGAATTTCCGCCGCTTCGCCACCGCCTTGTCCGAGGCGCGCATCGCCCGCCAATAGCGGGAAAGAGCGAGGCAGCCAGCCTCGTGCAAGGTTGTCGCTCTAGGGTCTTCGTGAACGGTGCGGAGGCCACCCCTTGCAGCCCATTTTCCTTCTCGATCTTGTGTCCCGGCACGCCAATTGGGCGTCCTTTCGCCAGGCGACGATCACCGGGAATATCGCGAACGCCAACACGCCCGGCTACAAGGCCAAGGACGTGGAGCCCTTCACCTCGGTGCTGGACAAGACGCACCTGGAGATGGCCAAA
Organism: Aquabacter sp.; assembly: GCA_030147645.1. Taxonomy (GTDB): domain Bacteria; phylum Pseudomonadota; class Alphaproteobacteria; order Rhizobiales; family Xanthobacteraceae; genus Aquabacter. The sequence continues at coordinate 4,377 of JASBUY010000152.1, forward strand.
ACGGCGGACTCGCACCTCGACATTCGCAGCAACGGCGTCCGCGACTCGCGCCTGAACGGCGACGAGACCTGGGGCGTCACCTATTCCGGCAACAGCGTCACCCTCGACCAGGAGATGCTCAAGGCCGGTGAGGTCAATCGCGTCTACACCCTCGACATGAACATCATGCGGTCCTTCCACCGCCTGATGATGACCGGCCTGAGGACGCAGGGATGATCGATCCGCTGAAGTCAGCCTCCGCCATCGCCGGCTCGGGCCTCGAAGTCCAGAGCATGCGCATGCGCATTGTGGCGGAAAACATCGCCAATGCGCGCTCCGTCGGCGCCAGCGCCGGCGCCGACCCCTATACCCGCAAGACCATCTACTTCCAGCAGGTCATGGACCGCACGCTCGGCTCCAACCTGGTGAAGGTGAAGAATACCGGCCTCGACAATGCCGCGTTCCAGATCGAGCACGACCCGGGCAATCCGGCGGCTGATGCCAGCGGCAATGTGAAGATGCCCAATGTCAACGTGGCGGTCGAAATGGCCGACATGCGCGAAGCCGGGCGGTCCTATTCCGCCAATCTCCAGATGATCAAGCAGGCCCGTTCGATGGTCGCCATGACCATCGACCTGCTGAGGAGCAGCTGATGATCGACGCTATTTCGACGCTCACGAGCCAGTTCCGCGGCATTCGCGGCACGTCCGAGGTCGCGTCCACGACGGCGGCCTCCGCGGTCGGGATGCCCCAGCCGGTCGGCGCAACGAGCTTTTCCGACGTGCTGGCCGATGTCACCAAGAATGCGGTGTCCGCGCTGAAGGCCGGCGAAGCCGCCGCCATCACGGGCGTCCAGGGCAAGACCTCGGTGCAGAACGTGGTCGAGGCGATCATGTCCGCCGAGCAATCGCTCCAGACCGCCGTCGCCGTGCGCGACAAGGTGGTCTCCGCCTACCAAGAAATCTCCCGCATGGCGATCTGAGGACCAATCATGAGAGCACTGGCCATAGCCGCCACGGGCATGACGGCGCAGCAGACAAATGTGGAAGTGATCGCGAACAACATCGCGAACATCAACACCACAGGCTTCAAGCGCGCCCGCGCCGAATTTACCGATCTGCTCTACCAGGCGGAGCGCGCCAGCGGCGTGCCCAATGTGGACGGCGCCCTGCCGGTGCCGGAAGGCGCCCGGGTGGGCCTCGGCGTCCATACGGTGGGCGTGCGCAACCTGCATATCCAGGGCCCCCTGACCCAGACCGGCAACAGCCTCGATCTCGCGATCAACGGGCGCGGCTGGTTCCAGGTGACCAATCCCAATGGCGACACGGTCTATACCCGCGCCGGCTCCTTCAATAAGGGCCCGAATGGGGAACTCGTGACCGCCGACGGCTATCTGGTGGAGCCCGCCATCACCTTCCCGGCGGACACGACCCAGATCATCATCAACGAGCAGGGCCAGGTCTATGTGAACCGCGCCAGCCAGCAGCTGCCCCAGCAGCTCGGCCAGCTCACCCTCGCGACCTTCGCCAATGATGCCGGCCTCGAACCGCTCGGCAACAACCTCTATCGGGAAACCGCCGCCTCCGGCCAGCCGGTGGTGAGCCCGCCGTCAGAGAACGGCCTCGGCAAGATCCACCAGGCCTATCTGGAAGGCTCGAACGTCGATCCGGTGAAGGAAATCACCGAGCTGATATCGGCCCAGCGCGCCTACGAAATGAACTCCAAGGTCATCCAGGCCGCCGACGACATGGCCGGCGTGGTCTCCAAGGGAATCCGCTGATGAGCCGCGCCCGCGCCGTCCTCGCTTTTGTGCTCGCCCTGGCGGGCGCGGTGCTGCCCGCCACACTTGCGGGCGCACAGAGCCTCGCGGCCCTCGCCGACGAGGCGCGCGCGGCGCGCGAGAAGCAGGGTCTCGCGGCGGATACCGCCGCCGTCACCCCGCTGCGCACTCAGTCGGGCATCGCCGTGCCCGACGTGATCCTGACCGTGCCCACCTCCACCATCAGTGCGGGCGACGTGATCACCGAAGACATGCTGGAAGACCGGCCCTTCACGGTCGCCAACGCCCAGCGCTATCCCATGGCGGCGAGCCGCTCCGCGCTGGTGGGCAAGGTCGCCAAGCGCATGCTGGTGGCGGGAAATCCGATCGCCACCTTCTCCGTCATGGAGCCGAAGCTGGTGACGCGCGGCGTCGCCACCACCATCATCTTCCAAGAAGGCGGGCTGCACATTCGCGGCCAGGCCATGCCGCTGGAATCCGGCGTCGTCGGCGCCTCCGTCCGCCTGAAGAACCAGGATTCGGGGCACGTCATCACGGGCATCGTCCAGGCCGACGGCACCGTGAAGGTGGGTGGCTGATGCGCCCGCTGCTCCGCGCCCTCCAGCTCAGCCTCGCGCTCGCGGTCGCGCTGCTGCCCTTGGCGGCGGTGCCCGCCGGCGCGATGACGCGCATCAAGGACATTTCCGCGATCCAGGGCGTGCGTGACAACCAGATCATCGGCTACGGCCTGGTGATGGGTCTGCAGGGCACCGGCGACACGCTGCGCAACTCGCCCTTCACCGAGCAGGCGCTGCAATCCATGCTCGACCGCATGGGCATCAACATCAAGGGTCTGCCGCTCCGCGCGCGCAATATCGCGGCCGTGATTGTGACCGCCAATCTTCCTGCATTCGCCGGCACCGGCTCGCGCATCGACGTGACCGTCTCCTCGGTGGGCGATGCGTCCTCGCTCATGGGCGGCACGCTGCTCATGACCCCGCTCACCGGCAGTGACGGTCTCGTCTATGCGGTCGCCCAGGGCCAGCTCGCCGTCACCGGCTTCAACGTGCAGGGCCAGGCGGAACGCCTCACCCAGGGCGTGCCCACCTCCGGCCGCATCCCCAATGGCGCGCTGGTGGAACGCCAGATCCCCGGCCAATTGCGCGATCTGCCGGAAGTGGTGATCGAGCTGGACAATCCCGACTTCAAGACCGCCCTTCGCATCACGGATGCGGTCAATGCCTATACCCGCGCCCGCTTCGGCAAGCCGCTCGCCCGCGAGCGCGATCTGCGCACCGTGGTGATCCAGCGGCCCCAGCAGGTGTCCGTCGCCCGCTTCCTCGCCGATATCGGTGATCTGCGGGTGGAGCCCGACACGCCCGCCAAGGTGGTCATCGACCAGCGCACCGGCACCGTCGTCATCGGCTCCAACGTGCAGATCTCCACGGTCGCGGTCACCCAGGGCGCCCTCACGGTCAGCGTGACGGAAACTCCGGTCGTATCGCAGCCCGCGCCCTTCTCCGACGGCGAAACGGTGGTCGTGCCGCGCACGGAAATCAGCGCCGAGCAGAGCGGCGGCTACCTCTCCATCGTCCGCGGGTCGGATCTGCAAACGCTCGTGCGCGGCATGAACCGCATGGGTATGCGGCCCACGGACATCATCTCGGTGCTTCAGGCGATCAAGTCTGCCGGCGCCCTTCAAGCGGAGCTCATCGTCCAATGATCCGGCTTGCCTCCTCCTCGGCCCTCGGCCTGCTGCTGCTCGCAGCGTCCGGCGCCGGCTGCCTCGCGCAGACGGCTCCCGCGCCCATCGCGGCCTCCGCTCCGGCGGTGGTCCCTCCGCGTCTGCCCGACGGGCCGGAAGCCAATGCGGCGCAGTATTGCGCCGGCATCGCCAATGCGGCGAACGATGCGCGCTACACCCGCCAGATGGCGGCGCTCGCGGCCATGGAAAAGGAAATCGAGCAGCGCATCGCCGCTTTGGAGCAGAAGCGCGCCGAATATCAGGAGTGGCTGCAGCGTCGCGAGACCTTCCTCAAGAAGGCCGACGAATCGCTGGTGGCCATGGTCTCCCAGATGCGTCCCGACGCGGCGGCGGCCCAGCTGACCGTGATGAACGAATATGCCGCGGCCGCGATCCTCTCGCGCCTGTCGCCGCGCACCGCCAGCGCCATCCTCAACGAGATGGACCCGAACCGCGCCGCCGTGCTCGCGACCACGCTCGCGGGCATGTCGCGCCGCAACGCGAACGAGGGCAAGCCCGGATGAAATACGCTTTCGCACTCCTCGCCGGTCTCGCCCTTGCCGGCTGCCAGACCGGCTATGACAGCCTCGCCTACGGGCCGAGCCTGACCCCCGTGGGCCATGGCCTCCAGCCCCAGCGCGAGCCGTTGCCCGTCACCTTCACGCCGCCCGTGCAGCGCACGTTCCGGTCCACCTGGAACCAGAACAGCCAGAGCATGTACAACGACATCCGCGCGGCCAAGGTGGGCGACACGCTGACCGTCGCCATCGCCATCGACGACAAGGCGGAGTTCGACAACCAGACCGACCGCTCGCGCAACGGCGCGTCTGATTTCGGCTTCAATACGGGTCTTGATCTCGCCGGCTTCGGGCGCGGCGTGAATGCGGGCTCGGCCTCGGGCAATTTCGGCGTGTCCAATGACACGTCCACCAAGGGTAAGGGCACCATCGACCGGTCCGAAAAGCTGCGCATCAACGTGGCGGCGGTGGTGACCGAGGTGCTGCCCAACGGCAATCTGCTCATCAGCGGCTCGCAGGAGACGCAGGTGAATTTCGAGCTGCGCGTGCTTAACATTCAGGGCATCGTGAACCCGCTGGACATCACCTCCAGAAACATCATTCCCTACGACCGCATCGCCGAGGCCCGGGTGACCTATGGCGGGCGTGG
>JASBUY010000159.1 GCA_030147645.1 Aquabacter sp.
TTCAAATGCGCGCTTCTTGCTGGCTATGAAGCGTCGGTAGCCCTCCGGGTCGATCCAGGCCCTGAGGCCCTCCGTCTCCGCACGCTTTCGCTTGCCTTGGAAGTCATAATATTCGTTGTGCTGGGCCAGCCAAATATCCGGCTTGAGCATTTCGAGCATATGGTGCGTGTTGCGATAGTCCTCCGCGATTCCTGGGTAGGAGGGGTCTTTCGCCACGCGGTAGCCGGGGTTGAAACCCGCACCATCCGGGAACGCCACCACATATGCCTTGCCATCGACCACCAGGTTCGCGATCCATGTGGTCGCGCCGCGGGTGTGGCCGGGCGTGTGGTAGGCCGTGAGAAGCACGTCTCCCAGCTTGATGACATCGCCGTTGCGCAGGACACAGTCCACCTTTACGCCCTCGAATGCCAGATCATTGCGATACTTGAAGTCATCGCGGTCGCCGCTCTCCATCGCCGCGACATCGTCCTTCATGACCGCCAATCGTGCACCGGTCAGCCTCTTGATGAAGGCCAATGCGCCGGCGTGATCTATGTGGGCGTGGGCGTTTGTCAGGATCTTGATATCTTCCGGCCTGAAGCCGAGCTTTCGGATCGAATCTGCGATCATCGGTCCAGATGAGGGCATGCCCGTATTCATCAGAATATGCCCCTCGGATGTGGCGAACAGGAAAACCCCCAGGCCCTCGGTGCCCACGAAGTAGATCGGCCCGACAATCCTGAGGGGTTCCGTCGGCTCTTCCCATTTCAGCGTCTTGCTCGCGTATGAAAGAAAGAATTTATTGTCGTTTGCGAGTTTCTCCCATGTGACCTGGTCCGTCGGCGGCGTCTGCGCGATTGCCGGCCCCGCACCTGTCAAAAGGAGATTCAAACCCATAAGTGCACATAGGGGCCGGGACATCCCGCTCTCCGATGCTTGGAGTCTCGATCTTGCCGCCGGCCGGCCGGCGCGTTCACGATTATGCCTGGGTGAGATGATGGCGAGCGATACAAGCAGCTCATTTCGTCGGGAACAGCAATTGCACCTGGAGCTGCAAAATCCAGCTCCCCGCTCCTGCCGGTCTCACCACATTGTTGAAGACTTGGGCGCGGGCATTGATGGGCTGTTCGTCAAACTGTAAGACGCGGCCGATGCCGCCGCCGAGGGGAACCAGCCAGCGGTTGCCGCTGGGCGCCAACCAGTCCGCCGTCATCACCGGAGCGGAGGACAGATACCAGCCACCCGCCATGTTGTAATTGATGAACGGGTTTATGGTGAGCCTATTGATGTGCGGCCCCTCACTGCCTGCCCAAATATTGTTGGCGAGAACGCCGACCACCCAAGGTCCCTGCATGGTCAGCGCGGCCAGTGCCGGGCCGGCACCCCATTTGTTGACGCCCAAAACGTCGTCGGTCGCGGTCGGGAGTTGGAATTGCGGCCCGAACCCGATCATCGTCGATCCGCTATTCGCCGGCACGAAGTAAAATTGCGGGTTCAGCGTCCCGAGCCCGAACTCCGGACCCTCGGTCGGACGTAGACGGGGCTGACTGATTACCGGCGCGATCCAGCGCGTCACCAGGTTCCAGTCCTCATTGAGATGGAACGGAATGACCGGCTCGACCAGGAGCACGTTCTGCCTCTGCCCAAAGGGGCGGCTGAAAAGCTGGTGTTATTCTGAAACGGGACGCTGATCATGTTGGAGATCGGATTCTGCGCCGCAGCAGCATCGACCTCGGTGCGCGGTTTGGTCTGCGGGGCTGAGATGCCAGCGCCCGGCGTCTGCGCAGCGGCGAGAGGCACGGCTCCGAGCAGGGCCACCACGGCAGATGCAGATGCAGATCCGCGGATGCGCCTAACAACCCCCTTCGACACGGCCAGTCACTCCTTCTCTCTGCGCAGCGGGCAGGCCGCTTGCTGGCGCAGTCGCCGCTGTCCGAAGGCTTATGGTCAGCGAAAGGTCATGCAGGCATAAGGGGATGGCCGGCCAAACACCGGTGACGATCGGCCAAATGATTTGGCCCCTCCGCCCTGGCAGGGGGCGGCTTTATCGGCAGCGTTCATTTCGGGTGGCGCGGGCCTGGGAAGGGGCGCAAGCATGCTGGGCTGGATGTTTGGAGCCGCGCACCGGGACTTGAAGACGATGACCGAGCAATCCGCCGCAACCGCAGAGCCTGCAAGGCCGGACATATCAGGCGATCCGCGCTGGATGCGCATCCTCGCGCGGGATGGACGCGCCGATGGGCACCTGTGGTATTCGGTCTCGACGACGAGCATTTATTGCCGTCCGTCCTGCCCCTCGCGCCGCCCGATGGCGAAAAATGTCCGTTTCCACGACACGCTGGAGAGTGCGCGCGAGACCGGTTGCCGTCCCTGCAAGCGCTGCCGGCCGGATGGGCCATTTACCAACGAGCCAGGGTCCGCCTCGTAGGGCGGTCTCACGCGCGCGATAACGGGGACACTGTGCGAGGGGCGCGGTCTTCCCCGGTCATTCCGTCCCGAAAGCCCTCTGCATGTCGAAGGCCACGACCGGGCGGTGGTCGAGGGCGATGCGGCCGGGCAGTTCACGGATATGCTCACGCATCAGGCCAACGGCCTCGCGGGGGCTCGGCGGGCTGCTCTCCGCGCTCTTTGCGGTGATCGAGGGCCGGGTCTGCGGCTGGGCCAACCGCAAGGACGAATTTGCAATGGAGTAACGCCGGTCGGTCACCGGCACCCTTCAGCAAGACATTTCAAGGTCGCGCCGGAGCGCGCAGCCCCCCTTATCTTGGTCAGATCAGGCATAGGCCGCGTCGAAGAAGGACTTCTCCAGAGCGACGGTCCGACGGAAAAAATCCCGGCTCACCGCTTCCTCTGCGGGACCAACGCGGTCCAGCTCGCTGCGCAGGAAGGCGACGAGATCCTGAAAGGCGGGATTGTCATGCAGGGTGATCCATTCCGCGTGCTCGAAGCGGGGCGGGAGCGGGCGGGGCGCCCGCAGCGCCCATTCCAGATAGATCCACTCCGCAACCGTGAGGACCGAGAGGGCGGCCGCATAGGAGCGCGTCGCCGCAGCCTCGCGCATGATGGACTTGAAACCTGCAGTCGGTGCGCTGTCCGGCGGTGCGAGACGCGCCGCTTCGCTGATGCCGAGGGCATCGAAGGCGCGCAGGAAATAGGTGTTTTCCTCAGAGGCGATGACCCCGAGGAACCGTCCGAGCCGCAGGCGGGCCGCGAAGCTGTCGGCGGTCGCCACGGCTGTGCCGAGCAGGGCGAGAAAGCTGTCGATGAAGCGGTGGTCCTGGATCAGGTAGGTGCCCAGCACCGCATCGGACACCGTGCCCGCGCTCAGCTCCTGCACGAAGCGGTGCCCAACGGCGGCGCTCCAGTCAGGTTCGCTACCTTGGCGAAGGGTTTCGGTGAAGCGGTCCATCATAAGGGGGTCTCCTCGCTCATGCAGGCTCTACAGCATCGAGGTCGCCCGCGTCACCTGCGCGCGAGCCTGGCACACGGCCTCCCGCTCTTGGGTTTCTACAGGTCACCGCGCAGGCCCGAGCGCGGTCTCTTGCGGACCGCGACGGCTGCGCGAGCCTGACATGAAGGGGGGGTGGCCTCCACCCGTGCCGTGGATGCCGTGGACGATTTTGCGTCCATCGTGCCGGAGCGCTCTTGTCCTCGGCTCGAATCGCGCAGAGCAATAGGCGTGGATATCTTGGAGCCCGATGAATGCGCGCCGTTTTCGTGGATGCCAGCCCAGCCCTCGCCGCCGTCATGGACCGTCTGCACCGCAACGATGATGTCCCGATGCGCGTAAACCGCGACCCGGATGTGAAACCCGAAGCGCTGCCCGCGCTTCTTGACGGTGCGGAGATTGCCATCCTCGACCACACCGGCCTCCCGACGGGGATCGCCCGCCAGTGCGCCGGGCTCAAACATGTGGTGTTCCTCGGCACCGGCGCCCGCAGCTACATGAATCCCGAGGAATTGGCGGAGCTGGGCGTCTGCGTCCACCTCATCAAGGGCTATGGCGATACGGCAGTGGCGGAATCCGCCTTTGCCCTCATGTGGGCTGCGGCCAAGGGGCTTGCCGGCATGGATCGCGGCATGCGCGCCGGGCGGTGGCTGCGCACCGACGGCGTCCAACTCACGGGTAAGACGCTGGGTCTTATCGGCTTTGGCGGCATTGCGTCGGAGCTCGCGCGCCTTGCGCTGGGCGCGGGCATGCGGGTCATCGCCTGGAACCGCTCGCCGCGCAGTGTCCCGGACGTGGAGTTCGTCACTCTGGATCACCTGCTGGCGGACAGCCATGTGGTGTCGCTGCATCTCCTCCTGACCGACGAGACCCGAGGCTTTCTCTCCGCCGCCCGCATCGCGGCCCTGCGTCCCGGCGTCATCCTGGTCAACACCGCACGTGGCGCGCTGATCGATGAGGACGCCTTGGTCGCGGCGCTGAAATCTGGGCATGTCGGGCATGCGGGGCTGGACGTATTCGTGACCGAACCATTGCCGGCTGACCATCCGCTGACCACCATGGAGAAAGTAACGCTGTCGGCCCACTCGGCTTTCCGCACGCCGGAGGCGAGCGACAATCTGATCGCGGCCGCCCTGGCCCATTGCCGCCGCATCTGTGCCGCGGGCTGAGGCGGGGCAAGCCGCCGCAAACTGTTGGGTGCTGATAAGCGGACACGGGCCGGCTTGACCGCCGGTCGGTGTCCGCTTTTGTCGCTTTTGTCGCCCCCGTCGCCTCAGAGCTTGACGCTCGCCTCACGTGTCCACAGCCGCAGCTGGCGGCAGCTTTCGACGAAGCGGGAGAGGGCAGCCGCACCCTCAAGATCGATCAGGCCCACATCCTCCTCGTCCGGCGTCACACCCGCCTTGGCGAGCAACGGCAGGGCACCGGCGCTGAAGCCGATGAACTTGCAATGGGCGAACGCGTCCGCCACGAAGTCACGCGCCGCGGCCTCGCCCACCAGCTGCTCGGCGCCCTCTTGCGAGAGGAGGAGGACCACCGCGTCGAACAGGACCGAGGGGCCGCCGTCGATCATGTGATCGGCGGGAAGCTTGGTCCCGTCGGCCGCCTTTACGCCGCCGACCTTCGGCGCAACGAGTTCCACCATGGCGCCTTCCTTGTCCATGGCCGCCCGGAGCTTCTTGAGCAGGCCCGCGTCACAGCCATCGCTCACGAGCACGCCGACCTTGCGGCCGGCGAAGCTCTTGGGACCATTGAGGATGATGCTGAGGGCCGGAGAGACCGGAAGGTCGTCGCGGGTTGGCACCGCTGCGTCGGCGGGCTTGGGCAGCGTCTCGATGCCGAGCTTGTCGGCAACGGTGGTCGCCAGAGCTTCGTCGATGTTCAGCAGATGCGCCACCATCCGCTCTCGGATGACGACATCTTCGACTTTGCTGAGCTCAAACGTCAGCGCCATGGCGATGTGCCGCTGCTCGTGCACCGTCTGGCTTTGGAAGAACTGCCGGGCCTGGCTGTAATGGTCGGCGAAGCTCTCGGGGCGCTGGCGGACCTTCGGCCCGTCCACCGGTTCGCGAAACGAGCGGAAGCCGCGCACAGGATCCTCGCGCGGCCCCTCGCCCCGCGAATTCGGCTGATAATTGGTGCGGCCGACCGGGTTGCGCATGGCCATGTGGCCGTCCTGTTGGAAGTGTGCGAACGGACATTTCGGGGCATTGACGGGGATGTGGGTGAAGTTCGGGCTGCCGAGCCGCTTCAGCTGGGTATCGAGATACGAGAAATTGCGCCCCTGCAGCAGCGGGTCATTGGAGAAGTCGATGCCCGGGGGGACGTTCTGAGTCATGAACGCGACCTGCTCGGTCTCGGCGAAGAAATTGTCCGGCATGCGGTCCAGCACGAGCCGCCCGATCGGGATCGGCTTGATCACTTCCTCGGGGATCAGCTTGGTGGGATCGAGGATGTCGAAATCGAAGCTGTCCGCGAAGGCCTGATCGAACAGCTGCACACACAGCTCCCATTCCGGGAAGTTTCCGGACTGGATCGCGGTCCAGAGGTCCCGGCGATGGAAATCGGGATCTGCGCCGTTGATCTTTACCGCCTCGTTCCAGACCACCGACTGCAGGCCGAGCTTGGGCTTCCAGATGAACTTGACGAACGTGGACTCATCCCTGGCGTTCAGGAACCGGAAGGTGTGGACCCCGAAGCCTTCCATGAAGCGGAAGGAACGGGGAATTGCCCGGTCGGACATGACCCACATGATCATGTGCATGGATTCGGGAGTGAGCGAGATAAAGTCCCAGAAATTGTCGTGCGCTGACTGCGCCTGCGGAAAGGACCGGTCCGGCTCGGGCTTTACCGCATGGATGACATCCGGAAACTTGATGGCATCCTGGATGAAGAAGACCGGGATGTTGTTTCCCACAAGATCCCAGTTTCCCTCTTGGGTGTAGATCTTGACGGCGAAGCCGCGGACATCCCGGGCCAGGTCGAAGGAGCCCTTGGCGCCGGCGACGGTGGAGAAGCGCACGAAGGCCGGCGTCTTCTCGCCGGGCCGCTGAAAGAGGTCGGCGCGGGTATATTGCGCGAGCGATTCATAGGTTTCGAAGAAGCCGTGGGCGCCATAGCCACGCGCGTGGACCACCCGCTCGGGGATGCGCTCGTGGTCGAAATGGAACATCTTTTCGCGGAAGTGGAAATCTTCCATCAGCGTGGGGCCGCGCGCGCCGATCTTCAGGGAATTCTGGTCGTCGGCGACCGGGCCACCTTGGGCGGTGGTGAGGAGTGGCGTGCCGGCGCCTGCCGTCTGATGAAGCTCCCCCCCTTGCCCGCGCTCAAGATTCTGGTCGTGGATAGTCGCCGGCTTACCGGAGGGCGCGCGTGCATTCTTGGCCATGTGCATTTCCTTCAGCGACGGAATCCCCGCCTGACCCTCACGAATGCACGCACCCTGCAGAAGTTCCCAAAATAGTAAGCTTGGCAATTACATAGAGCGCCTTTGCTCATGACCGATTGTCGTCTTCGGACGGAGACGGGAGATGGTCCAGCCGAACCGCCCCGGCTTTTGCCGGGGGGTGCATCCACATTTTCCCCTGGCCGGCCTGACTCTTGGCCTGACGCGGTACAAGGCGCCCGGCACCCTAAAGGCTGAGCATGTGGCGCCCATTGTCTCTGATGCAAACAGGGGGCGGCACTCTCTGAGCCAATACTTCTGAAACGCACAAAGAATGCGGAGCTCAATAATATTTATGACAACCGGAAATGTTTGAGTCAGAGAGCAGGCCGTGACCGGAGTGCCCCCGCGCTTCCCCTCATACAATAGTACAGGCGACCGAACTCATTGTAGAATGTCGCCGT
>JASBUY010000179.1 GCA_030147645.1 Aquabacter sp.
GGCGACCAGATCGCCGCGCACCGTGCAGCAGACGCACCCGCTGGCGAGTAGCACGACGCCGTCTTTCACCTCGCGCACGAACAGGTGGTCGAGGCCGATCTCGCCGAACTCATTGATGAGCACGGCGGTGTCGCTGAGGGCAGGGTCGCCCAGGAGCTGATTGAGTAACGTCGTTTTGCCCGCCCCGAGGAATCCCGTCAGTACGGTGACGGGAAGGGGGGCGGGAGGACCCGCTGGCGCGGGGGAGGCAGGCGATGGGGTCACGTTGTGCGTCGGGCTCAGGTGCCCGGGCGCGTGGGCGGCGGGCCGAAGACGTTGGGATCCGCAGCCGGCGCCTGTGCGGCGGGTGCCGGGCTCGAGGCCGGGGCGGAGGAGGAGGTCTGGCTCTTCGGCTTCGGCTTCGGAGCGGTCGTGGCTTCCTTGGGCGCGGCGGACGACGGCTTCGTCGAAGCGGGCTTGGTGCTGGTGGCTGGCTTGGCAGGGTCGCTGCCGCCCGGCGTGATCACCGCGGTCTTCTGTTTTCCGTTTTGCCCCTCCGGCTTGGCCGCAGCAGCGGGCTTCGCGTCCGGATCGGCGCCACGGGCGCTCGCCAGAGCTTCATCTTGCTGCGCGGGCGCGGCATTGGCGGGGCCGACGAAAACGCGGACGGGCGGCATGGACGGGGGCAGCGTTTGCAGCAGCGCCGCGCCTTCGCCCTTGCTGAAGCCGGCAGCCACGGCAGCCGAGACGGCATAGGAACTGGCGCCGGGCCCCTGCGAATAGAGATTCTCGTCCTCGTTCTCGGCCGCCGCGACAGCGCGCTTGCGGTTGCAGATGTTCATATCCACTGGCTCGGTGCGCTGGTTGGCGATGTTTTCCAGCGTCGGGGAGGCAGAGCCGAAAATGGTCCAGGCGGGCTGAAAGCCCTTTTCGAACAGCAGGGCGGCCTGCTCGGTGCGCGCAACGGCGGAGGGCGCGCCGAGGATGACGGCGATGAGCCGCTTCCCGTCCCGCGAGGCGGTGGCAACCAGATTGAAGCCCGAGGCGCAGATGAAGCCGGTCTTCATGCCGTCCGCGCCGGGATAGCGGTCGATCAGGCGGTTGTAGTTGCGCATCACCGTCTTGCCGAGGCGGATGGCCGGGATGCGGAACAGGGCTTCGTGCTCGGGGAAATCATAGATGAGATGGCGCGCCAGAACCGCGAGGTCCCTGGCCGTCGTCACCTGGCCGGCATCGGGCAGGCCATTGGGATTTTCATAATGGGTGCCGGACATGCCGAGGCGCGCGGCCGTGGCGTTCATCTCCTGGATGAAGTCCGCATGGGAGCCGCCGACGCCCTCGGCAATGGTGACCGCCATGTCGTTGGCGGACTTCACCATCAGCATCTTCAGGGCATTGTCGAGCGTGACCTTGGTGCCGGCCGCAAAGCCCATCTTGGTGGGTGACTGAGAGGCGGCGAGCGGGGATACGGTGAGCAGCGTGTCCAGCGAAAGCCGTCCTTCGCGCACCGCGTTCAGCGCCACATAGACGGTCATCAGCTTCGTGACCGAGGCGGGATACCAGGGGCGCCCGGCCTCCTGCTGCTCCAGCACCTTGCCGGATTCCGCTTCCACGAGAAGGATCGGCGTTGCACGCGCGGCACCCGCGAGAAGTCCCAGCGCCAACACGGCCAGGGCCCATCGATGTACCGCGCCCTTCACGCGCAGACTGGTCAAGCCCGGCAAAGTTCGCTCCGTGTCGGTAACAGCCCCGACACACTCTGTAACGCTTTTCGCGCCTGCGGGAAAGCCGAAACCCCCGCCCGCCGGCCTTTCGACCTGAAAGGTAAAGCTTCAGCTGCGCCTCAGGGCGTTGCGGGCGCAAGGAACTGGGCGCGCGCCAGCTGTGCGAAACGCCCGTCGCGTGCGACGAGATCGTGGAACGTACCGGCCTCCGTGACGCGGCCTTGGTCGAAAACGAGGATCAGGTCCGCATCGCGCACGGTGGCGAGGCGGTGGGCAATGACGAAGGTCGTGCGACCCGCCATCACGGCGTCCAGCGCCGCCTGGACCTTCACCTCGGTCGCGGCGTCGAGGGCGCTCGTCGCTTCGTCGAGGATCAATATGGGTGGGTCCTTCAACAGCGCGCGGGCAATGGAGAGGCGCTGGCGCTCTCCGCCCGACAAAGCGCGCCCGCGCTCGCCCACCCGTGCCAGCAGCCCGTCCGGGTGGCGCTCGACCAGTTCGAGCGCCTGCGCGCGGGCCAATGCGGTTCGCATCTCCTCCTCGCTGGCATCCGGCTTTCCCACCCGCAGATTGTCCGCGATGGAGCGGTTGAAGAGCAGGGCCTCCTGGAACACCACTCCGATCTGTCGGCGCAGGGAGGACAGGGTCACGTCCCTGATGTCCGTGCCGTCGATCAGGATCTTGCCCGATTGCGGATCATAGGCGCGGTGCAGCAGCGCCAGCGCGGTGGACTTTCCTGCGCCGGTCGCGCCGACGAGCGCGATGGTCTGTCCCGGCGCCGCCCGGAAGGTCAGGTCGGCGAGGGCGCTGCGCTTTCCGTCATAGGAGAAGGACACGTCCTCAAACACCACGTCTCCGCGCACCGGGCCGAGTTCGCGCGCGCCCGGGCGGTCGTGAACCTGCGCTTGCGTGTCCAGAACCTCATAGAATTCGCGCAAGGTGGGGGCGCTGAGCACGAGCCGGTTCACGAACCCGACCGTCTGGTCGAGCCGGCCGATCAGCAGGGTTGCGAAGGCCACATAGGTGACGATCTGGCCGATATCCGCGAGGCCGTTCAGGTGCAGCCAGATGCCCACCACGAGTAGCACCAGGATGGTCAGCGTCGTGGCAGCTTTGGTCGCCATGGACACGAGCGCCCACCAGGACAGGACCGGCATTTGGGCGCCGAGCAG
>JASBUY010000183.1 GCA_030147645.1 Aquabacter sp.
CCCGTTATGCCGGTGTCGGAGCGCCAGCGGGCGGGGAGCGCCTCATAATTGGTGACGATCAGCATGCCTCGCCTGCCCCACCCCGCGCTTGTCCCACCGCACCGCCCCCCGTCTCGTTTCCTTCCTAATTCCCAAGAGGACCCGACGAAACCGAAATGTGCCGACGCGAGCGCGGCGCGGACGACAGCGGGAAAGCTTCCCCAAGGAGAGACCGCGCGATTCCCCTCGCACCGGGCGCGCCTTAAGCTTGGGGTGTGATTCGCGTGTCGTGTTTTTTCTCGTCTTCGCCGGTGCTGGAGACAGCCATGCCGAAGAAGCGGTCCCTGCGCCTTTGCATGTCCGCGCTGCTGTGCCTCGCGGCGGGCGGCTGCGCGACCACGTCGTCGGACCCCACCGCCCTCATCCCGCCCCAGATCCAGGCCTCCGTCATGGCCGAGGAACGGCTTCTCGGCGGCAATAGCGGGGTCACGGTGGAGCAGATGCTCGCGCGGGCGCGCCAGAGCGGGGATAACCCCGCGCCGGCAGCCGGCGCTCAAGCCCCCGCCGAGACCACGGGCAGCATCGCCGCGCCCGCCGCACCGCAGACGCAGGCCAGCGCCCCGGCGCCCCCCTCGGTCGCGAAGCTCCCGCCCCCGCCGCCCGCGCCGGCGGAGCCGAAGCCGATTTTCGAGATCACCTTCGACGGGACCGAGGAGGAGCCGTCCCCCCTGGTGAAGGAAGCGCTCGCCAAGAAGATCAAGGCGTCCCGCCTCTCCGCTAAGAGCGAGGTAACGATACTGACCGGTCCGGGGCCGGGAACAAACGCTTTTGAACAGGCGGTTCTGGCGAACAAGCGGGCACGCACTGTAAGATCGCTCCTGCCCGAGGGCTGGAAGATCGAACAGGTCTACGATCCCACCTTCCCCCCGGACACCGTGAGACTCGTGTTGGGCCGTGTCAGCTGATGGCGATGTTCGAGAGCACTTCCGACACTTTGGCCTACCTGCTCCAGGTGGCATGGCGGCGGCGCTTCCTTGCCTTCATTCCGATCCTGCTCCTGCCGCCGCTGGCGCTGGTGGCCGCGACCCTCGCGCCGCAGCGCTACGAATCGCGCATGACTTTGCTGGTGCAGGAGCCCTCCAAGCTCAATCCGATCCTCAATGACATCGCGGTCAATCCGAACCTGAAGGAACGCATGTCGGCGCTGATTGCCCTCGCCCATTCGGAAGTGGTGCTGGGGCGCGTGCTGGAGGATCTCGGCCGGATCGGCCCCTCCACCGATGCGCGCGAGAAGGAAAACATGGTGCGCAGCCTGTCGGCGGCGGTGAACATCCAGCTGGTGGGCAGCGACATCATCGAGATGCGGCTGCGCGCGCTCGACCCGAACTCCCCCGCCATCACCCTCCAGGCCCTGTCGAAGCGCTTCATCGAGCGCGTCGTCTCGCCCGAGCGCACAGCGGTGGAGGACAGCGAACGCTTCCTGAAAGGCCAGATGGACGAGCGGCGCGTCGCCCTCGACAAGGCCGAGCGGGCCTATTCGGACTTCAAGAGCGCCAATGCCGACAAGCTGCCTGCCATCTATAACAGCACGGTGCAGCGCCTCGCCCAGCTCGACCAGCAGATCGAGCAGAAGGAAATGGACCTCGGCACCGCCGACGCCACCTTGCAGGACCTGCGCCGGCGCCTTGCCACCACAAACCCGCTGATCGGGCGCATCGAGGAGGCCATCGTCCAGGTCTCGGCGGAACTCGCCTCGCTGCGGGCGCGCTATACCGACCAGCATTCCGAGGTCCAGGCGGCCATGCGCAAGCTGGACCGGCTGGAAGGCGAGCGCCAGCATCTGCTTTCCTCCGCGCGGGACATCGAATCCACCGATCTTGACCGGCTCTGGAACCTGGCCGCCGGCGTCACGCAGAGCGGCGATACGGCCAGCGACACCCGCACCGCGCCGCTCCTGGTTTCCCAGCTCCAGAAGCTTCAGGAAGCGCAGGCCAAGAAGGTGGGGCTGGAAAAGGAGGTCGAGCAGCTCAAGGCGGCCTCCGTCATGCTTCAGCGCGACATCGCCGCCTTCGGCCCCATCGAGGCGCAGCAGCAGAGCCTGGAGCGGTCGGTGAAGACCGCGCAGGACAATTACGACACACTGGCCAAGCGCTATGAAATGGCCCGCGTCACCGGCGCGCTCGGCCAGTTCGAGGCGCCCGAGCGCGTGAAGACGCTGGAGCCGCCGGCCAATCCCGCGCCCAAGGTCACGCCGGGCTATATCCTCTATGTGCTGGCCGGCATCGCCGCCGGTATCGGCGTGGGCGGGGCGCTGGCCGGCGCGGCCGAACTCCTGGACAACCGCCTGCGGCGTCCGCAGGACTTTGCCCGTGCGCTCGGCGTGCCGATCATCGCCCGCATTCCGCGCATCGAGCCGGTGGCCCGCGCCGCCTGAGGGCAGCGGCGCCCGTGTTCAGAGCTTGGTGTTCAGAGCTTGGTGTTCAGGAACCGCGTGCGCTGCACGAAGCCGATGAAGCGGTCCACGAGGCTTGGCGCGTATTTCTGGAAATGGCCCGCGCCGTCGATCAGCTCCTCGCCCACGGTCTGGTTGAAGCGATCGTTGACGACGATGCCCTGGAGCGGCGCATTGGCCTGGCGCAGCGCCGCCGCCGCGCGGTTCACCGCCGCCCGCGTGTCCCGCCCCGCGAGGCAGACCACGACCACGCTCTCGCAGGCCGAGGCGACGGTGGTCACGGGAACCGCCACGCGCTCGCGCGGCTCCACCGCCGCAAGATCCACGACGATGGCCCCATAGACCTCCAGCAGCCGGTCCAGCAGCACGCGGATCGCCAAGGCATTGCGGAAGGCGAAGCTCTGCTCCGGGCTCGGCACGGCGACGAGCGAATCGAACCCGCGCGGGTCCGTCATCACATTGTCCTCCGCGTCATCGTCGGTCGGCAGCCAGGTGGTGGCCTGGGCCGGCACCGCCGCGGTCGGGTCGGAGAGGCGCAGATAGAGGGTGCGGGTCTGGCGCTGCGAGCGTTCCGCCAAAGCGGCGGAGAGAACGGACACGCCGCTGCCGCCGCGCACGCTGGTGATGCCCACCACCCGCGCGCCCTGCCCGAACGTCGCGAGATAAACCGCTTCCACCTCGCGCAGGCCGCGTCCCCACATGGCGCCGTCTCCCGGGTCTGGCGTCAGCCGCCGAATGCGGCGATGAGGGCGATGATGGGCAGGATGTTCTGCATCGCGTCCGTGAACATCTTCCAGTCGCTTTGATTGATGTTCGGTACATAGACCG
Source organism: Aquabacter sp. (assembly GCA_030147645.1). GTDB lineage: Bacteria > Pseudomonadota > Alphaproteobacteria > Rhizobiales > Xanthobacteraceae > Aquabacter. Next base: position 3,260 of record JASBUY010000183.1, read on the forward strand.
TATCGCCCGCCTGCACCACAGGCAGCTTGGTGATGTCTCCGGTGCGGGCGAACTCCACCAGGTTGAACACCCGCGCCTGCTCGCGGCAGCAGCCGAGATTCACCACCACGATCTTCTGCTGATAGGCCTCGTTGCTCGGCCCGCCCGCCTCCGCGAGGAGGTCCAGCAGCGTCATGTCGTTGGAGAAGCGGTAGCGGCCGGGCTTGTTGACCGCGCCGAGCACCCGGATGGTGTTCTCGGTCGGGTCCTCGAACCAGTCCTTGTTCTGGCGGTCGGGGATGAAGATGACGTCGCCCACACGCACCTTGGGCAGCAGGCGCTCGTCGCCGGTGGCGAAATACTGCGCGAGATTGACCTGCGTCACCTTGGAGCCGGGCTGTCCGCGATGCGAGACGCGCACATTGCGCAGATCGGCGGACTGGGTCGGGCCGTTCGCGGCGGTGAGGATGTCGAGGAAGGTCATGTTCTTGTTGAAGGCGTAGCGGCCGGGAATGACCACCTGCCCCATGATGTAGATGACGTCTTCCTTCGGCAGGGTGACCCAATTGCCCTTGTTGTCGATGGGCGAGGAGGGCAGTTCCGGCACGCGGATGACATCGCCGGCCTGGATCTTCGGCAGGTCGGTGATAGAGCCGCCATTGGCGAGGAAGGTGGCAAGGTCGAGGATGATGGCCTTGCCGTCCCCGCGCGCCCGCACGATCTGCACATGGGCAAGGTCGCCGCGCGGCCCCGGCCCGCCCGCTTCGCCGAGCAGGTCCAGCAGACTCATTTCGTTCGACCATTCATACCGGCCCGGCCGCACCACGGCGCCCAGCACTTCCACCGCGCGTTGCGGCGGGATCTTCAGCCAGGACGGGCGCTCCGCCGATTCCACCTTTTCCGGCACATAGACCGCGTCGCCCGGCAGGATTTCCGGCACGTCGCCCTTTCCGGTGTCGGAATAGACGGACAGATTGAACATCACTGACCCGCCGTCGGCCTTCAGAATGCGGATGCGGGTGGTGTCCGCAAAGCGCGTGGGGCCGCCCGCATTGGCGAGGATTTCCAGCAGCCGGG
>JASBUY010000188.1 GCA_030147645.1 Aquabacter sp.
TTGCTCCATGATCAGCGCCTGCGCATCGTCCCGGATCACCCGCCATTCCGCGTCGCTGCGCACCGCGCCCTCGATGGTGAGCGGCAAGGTGCGGGTCTTCAGGCGGATCACGGGCGGGCGATGGGCATAGGGCGCATGGGCGAGCCCCAGCAGCCCATGGGCGATCACCCGCGCCTGATCCGCCAGCGGCTCGATGAAGCGGCATGGCGCGCCCTCCAGGCTGACGCAATCGCCGAGGGCAAAGACCTCTGGGGCGCTGGTGCGCAGCGTCTGGGGGTCGACAACGATGCCGCGCGCGCAGGCGAGCCCCGCCGCGCGGGCGAGGCGCGTGTCGGTGGCAAGGCCGACAGCGGACACCACATGGTCGGCCTCGAAGACCCCCGCATTGCTGGTGAGGCGAAGCCCGCCGTTCGTGCGTTCCAGGCCGGTGAGGGTCACGCCCCCCAAAAGGCGGATTCCGGCACCCGCGAGCGCGGTGGCAAGGCGCCGCCCCGCCACGTCGGGCAACAGACCGGCGAGCGGCAGGTCGGCTTTGTCCAGCAAAGTCACCTGATGGCCGGCGCGCGCGAGATCGTCCGACAATTCGCAGCCCACCATGCCCGCGCCCACCACCACCACGCGGCTGTGCGGGTTCAAAGCTTGCTGAAAGGCGCTCCAGGCCGGCAGGGAATTGATGCGCCAGCACAGGTCCGGCTTCAGAATGTCGGGCAGGATGGGTGCCGCGCCCTGGGCGAGAACGAGGCCGGCATAGGGTACGCCGCCGCGCGTGGTGCGCAGGCGCCGGCGCCGGGTGTCGAGGCCCACGGCGAAGGTCTCGCTCAGGAGCCGCACGCCGAGACGCGCCGCCTTCTGCGCTCCGGTCTCGCGCACCAGCCGATCGCCCGTGAGCCCCCGCGCGAGGGACACGGACAGTTCGGGCTTGTGATAGGCATCGCCCCGGCAGGCGGTGACGAGAGTGATGGGGCAAGCGGCATCGAGCGCGCGCACCGCCTCCGCGACGCTCCAGCCGGCAATGCCGGCGCCAACGATCACGATGCCGGGCACCCGTGAACGCCGCGCCGTCGCCCCGAGGGGGGCAGCCAGGTCGAGCGTGCGGGGGCCGGCATAGGGTTCGAAATCGGCTTTCGTGACGCCGCAGACCGGGCATTCCCAATCCTCGGGAATATCCTCGAACCGCGTGCCGGGCGGCAGGCCGCCATCGGGATCGCCCTCCCCCTCGTCATAGATGAGGCCGCAGGCGCGGCAGAGATATTGGCGCCAGGGGCCGAGCCCGTCGGCGGGCTCCAGGATGAGCGCGGAAGCAGCCGGGCTCATGCCGCGCCTCCGGAGGCCGGCAGCACATCGCGGGAGAGGCGCGCCATCTCCCAGCGCAGATGCTTGAGGGCCGGCGTGACGATGGCGACGAAATGGGCCTCGCGGATGCGCCGCTGGGGACCGGCCGAGGCGAGATAGCCCCGCGCGCCCTGGTGCAGCAGCGCCGACTGCGTGGTGCGCAACGCGAATTCCGCGCCCTGGGCGCGCGCGTCCAGGACGCTCAGCAGATAGTCCTTGGACGTGTCATAGGGGGTCTGCGCGAGCGCGAGGATGGCCGCGCGCATCTCCTCCAGCTCCGCCTCGAGATCGTCGGGCTGGTCGTCGAGAAACTGGTTCACATGGCCCAGGGGGCCGGCAACCTCCCGCATGGAGGCGATGGCGCCGGCCGAGACGCCGAGCGCCATGCCGGTCTGAAGCAGGATGAAGGCCGCCTTGATGCGGCCGATGAAGGGGCGCGCCGGGTCCGCGATGAGGTCCGCCTCGGGGACGAAATAATCATCCAGGCGAATGCCGTAGGTGCTGGTGCCTTCCATGCCCGAAAAGGTCGGACAGGTGCGCAGGTCCGCCCGGTCGTCGCAGCGCAGGAGGAACATGATTTCATGGGACGTGCCGCCATCGCTGCCTTCGACGCCGGCGATCGCGCCACAATACTGGCCGCGCCCGATATGGCTGACCCAGGGCAGGTTGCCGCGCACCGCATAACCGCCCTGCACCTTGCGGGCTTTCAGAAGAAGCGGCTCGATGCCGGAAAACGCCTTCATGGGATTGGACAGCGCCGTGCCGCCGAAGGTGCGCCCGCGCGCATGGTCGTCCAGCATGGCGCCCATCAGCGCGGGATTGCCGGACTGCTCCAGATAGAGGCCGCACACATCATGCGCCCACATGAGGAAGCCGGTCGCGCCGCAGGCGCGGCTCGCGCTTTCCATCGCCGAAATGGCGAGGCCAAAGCGCCCGCCGTTTCGGTCCAGATGCGCGCCGAGCGCCCCGGCCGCGCCGAGATCGCCCAGGATGGGCAACGGATATTCCCCATGATCGATGCGCGCGGCGGCCGCGGCCAGCGGCCCCTCCGCAATGGCGGCGGTGGCGGCGAGGATCGCGGCGTCCGAAAGGACATCAGGGGCGGGATCGGCCCGCAAAGCGGCGGCGGTGGGAGCCAAGGCACTCTCCTTCGGATGGCGCAGTGCGCCAAGAGGCAGAGGGCGCGGGGCTGGCCTGCCCCGCGCGGCGTCTTCTTCACCCGGCGCGGCGCCGGGCGGCGTCGTCAGGCGGCGAGCGCGATCTTGAACGGGATGGGATTGCGCATGGTGTTGGCGACGGGAGAGAAATAATTGGCGTGCTGGACGATCTCATCCAGCTCTGCCCGCGAGCCTTCGCCTTCGATGGTGACGAACACGCGGATTTCCTGGAAGCCCATATCCTGCGGCAGCTTTTCCGCGCCGCCCGCGCCCCATGCGGCGGGGTTGCCGATATCGCCTTCAAGCCGCAGTTCGAGATGGGAGAGGCGCACCTTCTTCCAGGTGGCGACCGCTGTGATCCCGACCGCAAGGCACCCGCCCAGCGCCGCAAGCACGATCTCGCCCGGCGCGGGCGCGGTATTCTCGCCGAACAGATGCAGCGGCTCGTCCACCACGACGGGGGTGTGGTCGCCCACATAGGACAGGGTGCGATACTGCCCCTCGCAGAGCGTGCGCACCACATTGGTGCCGCGCGCATTGGGATTGTTGCGGCCCTTCTCGGCGAACGCCATCAGCCCGTCGCGGTCGATGGGGCGCAGATAGGTGGTGACGGTGGAGGCGGCGGCGCTGGCGCTCATGGAGATTTCCTCGCGGTGCGGAGGGGCGGACTGCCCGTGCCGACCTCATCGCAAGGGCCGTGCCATCCGTGCCCGCGGCGCTGAAAGGACCGAAAACCGTTGACCTGCCAAGGATTGCAAAGGCATCGCCCACCTAGCGTAACCAAAAGCAGCGACAACAATGTCGACATTGTCGACAAGAGCGACAAAGTGCGATCGCGATCAGGCGTCCTTGCCCACCCGCGCGGCCTTGCGCCAGCGATAGGCGAACTGGCGCTCGGTGAGCCCCAGGATCTGCGCGGCGCGCGACTTATTCCCCCCCGCCCGCTCCAGTGCCTCTGCGAGTTCGCCTTCGGAATGAGAGGACGCGCGCAGATAGGGGCGATAGGCCGGATCGCGTGCAATCGGCTCCTGGCGGGGGATGCCCCGCTCGCCGGCCGGGTTCAGAAGCGCCGCCGTCACCTCAGCCACATCCAGAACCGGCCCCTGCGCCAGAAGGACCAGGCGCGCGATGAAATTGGACAATTGGCGCACATTGCCGGGCCAGGGCTGGCGGGCGAGATGGCGCACGGCGGCATCCGTCAGATTCACGCTTCGCCCATTCTCCTGATTGGTCCGGGCGAGGAAATGCATCACCAGATCGGGAATGTCCTCGCGCCGCTCGGCCAAGGCGGGCAGGTGAATGGGGATGACGTTGAGGCGGTAATAGAGATCCTCGCGAAACGCCCCGCGCGCCACCTCCGCTGCCAGATCGCGATGGGTGGCGGCCACCAGGCGCGTCTCCACCTTGATCTCGCGCGTGCCGCCGAGCCGCACCACCACGCCTTCCTGCAGCACGCGCAGCAGCTTGGCCTGAAGGGGCGCGGGAAGTTCGCCGATCTCGTCCAGAAAGATGGTGCCGCCCTTCGCCTGCTCGAACCAGCCCGCCCGCGCCGCACTCGCGCCCGTAAAAGCGCCGCGCTCATGGCCGAACAGCTCCGACTCGAACAACGTCTCCGGAATCGCCGCGCAGTTCACCGTGATAAAGGGCGTGTTGCGCCGCGGGCCGGCGAGATGCAGTGCGCGTGCGAACAATTCCTTGCCCGTACCCGATTCCCCGAGCAGCAGAACGGTGGCCTGGGCGGAAGCCACCTGCTCGATCTGGGCGAGCGCCTGCAGGAGCGGCGGCGCGGAGCCGATGATTCCATAGCGCACGCGGTCGGCGCTGAGCGCGCGCGACAGCATCTCGTTGCGCGCCTCCAGCGCCCGGGTCTTTTCCACCACGCGCGCATTCAGCGTGAGCAACTGACCGATCAGGGTCACCATGATCCGCAGCATGTCCAGATCGTCGCCGAGCGGGCGGTCGCGATGGCGCAGGCGGTGGCAGGCGAGCGCGCCGACCGTGCGATGGCCAACGCGGATGGGAAGGGCGAGAAATGCCACCACGCCCGGCGGAAGGCTGGCGCGGGGAACCGCTCGGGCGAGAAACAGCGGCTCCTTGTCGATGTCCTGGACGATGACGAGATGCCCGTCGGCGATGACGCGGCCGGTGATCCCCTCTCCCGGTGCGTAACGTCCGCGCGCCATCTCCTCACGGGTGAGACCGTAGGCGAAGGCGATGTGATGGCCCTCTCCGTCTTCGTCCTTCAGAACAATGCGTCCGCGATTGAGGCCCAGCAGTTCGGAGAGCAGGTGCAGCATCTCGCGCAGCACGCTCTCCATTTCCAGCCCCTTGCCGATCAGGCGCGAGACCTCCTGGATCAGGAACATTTCCTGGGTGCGCCAGAAGCCACTGCCGGCGCGCACAGGCTCTTGCACCGGGGCGGATGCCGCGGGCATTTGGGACAGGGGGGCCTCGGGGACGCCGCGCTCGGTCATGCAGCCGTCATAGCGCACCGCGCGCTTTTCGTCGCGCCTTGGCTTTGGGGCTACATTTCAACGCAAAAACCCCCGGTGCTTTTTGGGCATCGGGGGTTTTTGTTTGTGTTCGTGATGAGGTTTTTGTCCCTTGTTTCCTGTCCTTTGCAGGCCTGGCAGCGACCTACTCTCCCGCGTCTTGAGACGAAGTACCATTGGCGCTGTGGAGTTTAACGGCCGAGTTCGGGATGGGATCGGGTTCAGGCTCCACGCAATGGCCACCAGGCCGGCGAAGGACAGGAATGGGATGAAGCTGGTTTTTT
>JASBUY010000207.1 GCA_030147645.1 Aquabacter sp.
ACCGTGCCGCGCCTGCCCAAGACACGCTCCGGCAAGATCCTGCGCGGCACCATGAAAAAGATCGCGGACAGCGATCCCTGGACCACGCCGGCGACCATTGATGATCCCGGCGCGCTCGACGACATCACCCTGTCGCTGAAATCGCGCGGCTTCGCGCAGTGAAGGGGCGCCCGCGCGGGGCGCCCCTGTTCACCGGCTTCCGTAAAGGGTGGTGGGGTCCCAGCAGGTGCCGCCTCCCACATAGCAGGTGCCGGACTTGGTCGGCACCCATTCCGGCTTGATCTGCTCGGCGCCAGTGCAATAGCGCACATTGGCGACGTAGCGGTCGAACGTGTTCGGCCCCGTCGCCAGCACAACCCCACTGCTGCGCGCCACCAGCGACTGCACCTCGGCGCAGGTCATGTTGCGTGTGTTCGGCATGCCTTGCTGGGCGCTCGCCGGGCCGGCGATGGCGAGGCTCAGGGCAGTGGCAAGGGTCGCGCGGACCAAGGTCCGCAGGCAGAAGGAGTGAACGGCCATGGTGGCGTCCTCGCTTGAGTGGCTTTCGATCTTCACCATAGCCTTCAGCGCCCGCCGCCCTCATTGCTCGGATCGACGCAGGTATTGCCCACCGGGCATTGCGCCTGGTCTTTGGTCTGAACCCATTGCGGCCGGGTCTGCTGGCCGCCGCTGCAATAGGCCTCGTCCTTCACATAGCGATTGAAGACGTTCGGACCCGTGCTCAGCGTCACCGCGCCCTGGCTGTTCACCAAGGCGGTGGCTTCGGCGCAGCTCATGTTGAGGGTGTTGGGAAAATCCTGGGCGCCTGCGGCCGCCGGCGCCAGAAAGGCGGCGATCAGAATGGCGTACCGGGCGGTCTTGGTCCCGTCAGACTTGGTCCGGGCAGTCTTATTCATGGTGCTCCCTCCATTGGCGTTGCGACGCTAAAATATCGGACGTGCCTTACCTGAAACGCGTGAACATGCTGTATGGCTCGGTCCATGAGCGACGATATTTCCTTCAACCGCACCTTTGATGTCACGCCCGGAACGGTCCAGCAGGTCGCGCCGGGGGTTCGGCGTATTCTTGCCCCTAATCCCTCGCCGTTCACATTCACGGGTACGTGCTCCTACATTATCGGCGAAGGCCACGTGGCGATCCTGGATCCAGGGCCGGACCATCCCGCCCATGTGGCGGCGCTATTGGAGGCGGTGCGCGGAGAAACCGTCACCCATGTGGTCATCACCCATACCCACCGCGACCATTCGCCCGCCGTGGCGCCGGTCGTCGCCGCTACGGGGGCGGTCACGGTGGGGGAGGGGCCTCATCGTCCCGCGCGCGCCCTTCATATCGGCGAGGCCAATCCGCTCGATGCGAGCGCCGACATGGCCTTCGTGCCGGACATCGCCATCCGCCACGGCCAATGGCTGGAGGGCGAGGGGTGGCGCCTGGAGGCGATCGCGACCCCCGGCCACGCGGCGAACCACATGGCGTTCGCGCTGGACGGCGAGGACCTCATCTTCTCCGGCGACCATGTCATGGCTTGGGCGACCTCCATCGTCGCGCCGCCCGACGGCTCCATGGGCGATTATGTTGCCTCGCTGGAGACCTTGGCCCGCCGCTCCGAGCGCCTCTATCTGCCCGGACATGGACCGGCCGTGACCGACGCGCCCGCCTTCGTGCAGGACTATCTCGCCCACCGGCGCGCCCGCGAGGCCGCGATCATGCGGGGTCTGGAGCGCGCGCAGACCATCCCCGATTTGGTGCGCGGCATCTATATCGGGCTCGACCCCCGCCTTGTGGGCGCCGCCAGCCTCACGGTGCTCGCGAACCTCGAATATCTGGTGGCGCGGGGCCTCGTGGTCACGCAGGGCGAGCCCTCCATGGACGGGCGCTACGCGCTCGCCTGAGGCGTGGCGCGAAGCGGCTCAGTGCCGCTTGCGCCGCTCGGCGGAGAGGTCTGCCATCAGGCGGGAAATGCGCCAGGCATTTTCGCCAAGATCATGGGCGCCATAGCGCGAGGCGGAGCGCACATCCACGCGCGCGCCCTTCTGGGTCGGCCGCACCCGGATGACGATATCGTTGCGAAAGCCGAGCAGGGGGGTCGGTGCCACCGCCTCGATCTGGCCATCACGCACCCCGCCGCGCGGCGGTACGGCATCGAGGATGCGCCATTTGCGCTGGCGCACCAGAGCGAGGATGGCGTTGAACGCTTCCTCCGGGGTCGCATCGAGATCCATGGGTTTGATGCCCGGATAGGCGCTGCGCTGGAGGGCGGCCCGTTCCTCGTCCGGGTCGAAAACGGGATTGGCCCCGCTCGGGCGGGCAAATCCCATGGCGCGGAAATGCGGCGGGTCGGCGGGGTCGGTGGAGAGATCGGTGAGCGGCGGCAGCATCCAGCCGCGCGCCAGCACGGCGGCGGGGCCCGCCACCAGGGCCAAGGTGATGGCGAGGGCGCTCAGCGCCTTGCCGAAGCCCCGCCAGCCGCTCTCCCAGATGCTCACGCACGCCGCCACCGCCAGCAGGCCGCCCAGGAGCGCCAAGGTAAGGCCGAGACCCAGCGTCGCCACCGCCGGCTGAAACGCCAGCAGATCGATCCTGTAGAGGCCGGCCGCGAGCACGATCACCGGAATGGCGAAAAGCGCGAGGCGCAGGCTCCAGATCGCAAGCTTGGACGTGCGCTCTTCCAGATAGAGGGTGCGCTTGATCAACATGGCACGGCCTCTCGCAGCACGCCGGGCAGGTCGTCGACGCTGTCGAGAACGAGATCGGCGAAGGGCACCATGTCCTCCACCGGCGCCGGACCGGTGCGCACCAGGATGAAGCGCGCGCCCGCGCCCTGCGCGGCGGCAAGATCATGGGCGCTGTCGCCTACCACCGCCATCTGCGGACCCGACAGGCCGAACCGCGCGCCCATGGCCGTGACCATGCCCGCGCCCGGCTTGGAGCCGAAGCCGGAATCATAGCCATGCACCGCGCCGAGCAAGGGCAGGATGCCGAGCGCCTCCGCTTGAAGGCGGGCATTGGCCTCCGC
>JASBUY010000211.1 GCA_030147645.1 Aquabacter sp.
CCGGGTCGTTCTCATACATGGGCTTGAGGCGCGTGAGGTCGTTGCTCATGGCGAGCACGTCGCCCCGGATATTCAGAGCGTGCTCGCGCACATAGGTCTGCGCCACCTGGACCGCGCTCGCCACGATCTCGCGGGTGCGGATGGAGAACCAGCGATCCAGCCCGCGATCAAGGGTCAGGCTTGCGACCACCGCCACCAGAATTGCCGGCACCACCGCCACGATGGCGAACAGGCCGACGATGCGCACATGCAGCCGCGCCGCCGCCCGGCCGCGCGCCCGCGCCCGGGCGATCCGCCACACTTCGCGCCCCACCATGGTGGAGAGCACAGCGACCGCGAACGCGTTTCCGGCCAGCAGGCCAATCACCACCTCATGGGTCGGGACGACCGGGGTCAGGCCCATGAGGATCAGAAAGGTGAGGAGCGCCGAAACCAGGGCGAGAATCACCATCAAGGGCGCGAACCAGCCCAGGCTCGAGAACCGTCCTCCCAGCCCGGAGGCGCCGCCCTCCGATCCCTCAAGGGTCGTCACATTCACATCCTCATATCGGCACGCGCCGTGAGATACCGGTGAGGACAGGCAGGCCCGCCCTGCCCCACCGCGCTTTCCTGCGCGCGCCGCATCGCCCCCAGATCCAGCCCCTCCCATGCGACGCGCGCGTCAAAGGAAGGGCGTGGGCGCCGATGCGTTGGCCACACTGATGCAGTGGAACGACACTGGTGCAAAAATGTGACAGAGGGAATGGAGAAGTTTGGATCACCGCCCCCGTCCACGGAAGAAAGCGGTGCGCTAAATCCCTCAACCGACACGGATTCATGATCCGGGAAGCATTGGGGGCGGGTCGGACGTCAGTGCGCGGGAAGATCGGCGAGATGGGTGGCGTCGGACGCGCTCATGGGCCGTCCGAGGAAGAAGCCTTGCGCGAAGTCGCAACCGGCATTGCGGATTTCATCCAGCGCCGCCGCCGTCTCCACGCCTTCGGCCACGACGGTCAGGCCCAGCGTATGGGCGAGATCCACAAGCACATGGACGATCCTGCGGCTGCGCAGATCGCTGTCGAGGCCGAGTATGAAGGACCGGTCCATCTTGATGGCGTCTGCCGGCAGGCGCCGCAAATAAGACAGGCTGGAATATCCCGTCCCGAAATCGTCGATGGCGATGCCGCAGCCCATGTTGCGCAGGTCCTGCAGGATCCGGTTCGCAAGCAAAGGGTGGGTGAGGATCGCCGTTTCCGTCAGTTCGAACCGCACCTGGGATCCGGGCAGGCCCGTGCGGTCGAGCACGCGGGTGATGCGCGAGACGAGATCGGGGGCGGACAATTGCATCGCGGAGAGGTTCACCGACACATAGCGCTCGGTAAGCCCCTGCTCCCGCCGGTGCAGATTCCAGGCGACACACGCCATGGCCGCCCGCTCAAGCATGGCCTCGCCCAACTGGTCGGCAAGGCCCGCCGCCTCGGCGAGGGGGATGAATTCTGAGGGCGGGATCATGTCCCGGCGCGGATGGCGCCAGCGCGCCAGGGCTTCAAATCCCACCACCGCTCCGCTGTTCACGTCGCAGAGCGGCTGGAACATGGGAAACAGGGCATCCGAATGCTGAAGCAGCACTTCGCGCAATTCGGTCTCCAGGTCCAATTGGTCCTGATGATGCTGGCGCAGAGATTCGCTGAACATGCGGGCGCCGAACCCCTCCCATCGCGAGGCGAGTTCCGCATCGCGCAGCAGGCTGTCCACGCTGCTGGCCCCCTTGGCGATGCCGATCTTGCCCTGCACGTAGAAATGGCGGCCTTCGGTCTCAATGGGGGCCTGGATGGCCTGACTGATCAGGGCGCCGATGCGGCGCATCTCGTCGAGGCACGGCACCACCGCCGCGAATTCGCTTTCGCCGGTGCGGGCCAGATGGGCACCTGGCGGCATCAGGCTTTCGAGCCGGCGGGCGAGCGCGATCAGGATCGGTTCGACGAACACATCGCCGAGGCTTGCGGAGAGAAGGGAGAGATTGGGAATCCGCAGGACCACCGCGCCGGACGTCACGCCATCGGGCTGGCGGAAGCTGCGCAGCAAGCCAGCGCGATTGGGCAGACCGGTCACCGGGTCCATGTAAGCGAGCCGCTCCAGCGCGGCTTGCGAGGCGGCACGATCGGAAATGTCCCGCAGGTAGGCGGTGAAGAAGCGGCGCCCCCCCGCGCGGATTTCCGTGATGGTGAGTTCGACCGGGAACACGGAGCCATCTGACCTTTGGGCTTCGGTCTCGACCCGCCGCCCGAGGAGCCGTGGCGCTCCCCCGGCAAGAAAGGCCGAAAGGCCCTGCGCATGGCTGTTCTGGTGGACGGGAGGAATGATGGTTTCGCCCAAAAGCCGCCCCAGCACCGCCGCGCGGGGAAAGCCGAACATCTGTTCGGCGGCGGGATTGAATTCGCTGATCTGGCCAGCCTCGTTGATGGACACGATGGCATCCAGGGAGACCTGGATCATGGCGTCGCGCGCCGCCTTGGACACGTCCTGCTGACCGCGCGACCAGGCCTCGAACTGGCCCATCACGCGCGCGACGGCCTGGAGCATGGCGCGCTCGGCCTCCGACCAGTGATGGGCGGGATCGGGCAGGCTGACCGCCAGATGCCCCCACCAATAGCCTTCCACCATCACGGGCACAGTAAGGAAGCGGCGAATGCCATGGGCGCGAAAATAGTCGCCGAGATAGCCCGCGAGCGTATCGCCGATGCCCTCAATCTCCTCGCCCCGTGCCCGGCGCGTAGCCCACTCGCGCTGCGTTTCGTCGGCTCCCGAGGGCAGGACGGAGGGATGGACCGTGCGTGAGAGGGAGGCAAGGCCGGGCCGCGCCCAGTCCGAATGGCAGGAGACGGCGAGGCCGGCATCGGCCGCAGCATGCGCTCGGAAGAGGGCCACGCGGTCATAGCCGCGCGTCTCGCCAAGCGCCGCGAACAGAGGCGGCAACGCTTGGCTCCAGTCTTGGCTTCTGCCCACATCCCCGATGAAATCATTGAGGACACGCAGCAGGTGCTCAGGCCAATCTTCCCTAACGGACAACACGGCCCCCCGCGTTTGACGGCCGATTATGCCCCTCTCTGTAAATTCGGCAAACTGCAGCTGAGCTTAAGGTGAACTCACCGGTTGGTGCGGATCACCTGGACGTCCAGGTCCCGG
>JASBUY010000215.1 GCA_030147645.1 Aquabacter sp.
GGAAAATTCTCTCGATAATCCCGAGGAATTAGCGGAGTTCGCGCAAAATGCTCTCGCGGTGGCCCGCACCGCCGCAGAGGCGAAAGCCGCACCCCGCAATTCGGGTGCCGCCACCGCCCCGAATCGCCCGGGGCGCCGCAAGGTCCCCTGACGGGGACCCGCCCGTCCGGCGCAGAGATGCTCAGCCCGCCTTGACGCGGACCGGCCGCAGCAGGAAGGCCGGCAGGTGGGACATGTCGGCCGGCTCGTTGATCGAGCGGTCGCGCTCCCGGCGCCCGCGTCCGCCATCCTCGCGCGGCTCGGACGCCTTGACCCGGTCGGGCGCCCGTGCGCGATCCGGACGTTCAACGCGTTCGGGACGCTCGGTCCGTTCCGCGCGGGGCCGCTCGGCGCCCTCCTCGGACGGACGGGCAGACTTCTCGCGCCGCTCGCGGGAGGGGTCGCGTTCCTTCTGGTCGCGCTCGCGACCCTTACCGGACGCGCGGTGCTTGTCTCCGCGTCCACCGCGCTTCTCGTCGCCGCGATCGCGACGGGTGCGGGGCGGGGCCTCGCCCAGCGGCTCGCCGCTCCAGTTGAGGGCGTTGCCGATCAGCTTTTCGATGGCGGCGAGGGATTTCGCATCGTCATGGGTGACGAGGGTCAAGGCCGAGCCGGAGCGGCCAGCGCGGCCGGTGCGGCCGATGCGGTGGACATAATCCTCGGCGTGGTGGGGTACGTCATAATTGAAGACGTGGCTCACCGCCGGAATGTCGAGCCCGCGCGCGGCGACGTCGGAGGCGACCAACAGGTTGGCCTCGCCGGTGCGGAACTGCTCCAGCGCCTGCATGCGGGCATGCTGGTCCATGTCGCCATGGAGGCAGACGGCGTTGAAGCCGTGCTTCTGGAGCGAGCGGTGCAGCACCGCCACATCGCGCTTGCGGTTGCAGAAGATGATGGCGTTCTGGAGCGCCTCGGCGTCGCGGATGAGGCCGCGCAACACGTCGCGCTTCTCGTAATCCTCATGCCCCGAAGCCACCAGGACCTGGGTCACCGTATTGGCGGTGGAGGAGGGCTTCGAAACCTCCACGCGCACGGGATTGGAGAGGAATTGTGCGACCAGCCGCTGGATTTCCGGTGGCATGGTGGCCGAGAAAAACAGCGTCTGCCGGGTGAAGGGCACCAGCTTGCAGATCCGCTCGATGTCGGGAATGAAGCCCATGTCCAGCATGCGGTCGGCTTCGTCGATCACCAGAACCTCGATGCCCGAGAGCAGGAGGCGGCCGCGCTCCACATGGTCGAGCAGGCGGCCGGGCGTCGCGATGAGCACGTCCACGCCCCGGACCAGCTTGGTGTCCTGGTCGCCGAAGGACACGCCGCCGATGAGCAGGGCGACGTTCAGCTTGTGGTTCTTGCCGTAGCGGATGAAGCTGTCCTCCACCTGCGCGGCCAGTTCGCGCGTCGGTTCGAGGATCAGCGTGCGCGGCATGCGCGCCCGGGCGCGGCCCTGCTCAAGCAAAGTGAGCATGGGCAGCGTGAAGGCTGCGGTCTTGCCGGTTCCCGTCTGGGCAAGTCCGAGGACGTCCCTTCGCGCGAGAACATGCGGGATGGCTTGCGCCTGGATGGGCGTCGGCTGGGTGTAGCCGGTCGCCTCTACGGCCGCGAGGACTTTTTCGCTCAGGCCGAGTTCAGAAAATGACATTGCGTCGCTTAATGCGGCTGCGCCCCGCCTATCGCGCGCCCCATGCCGAGGGGACGCTGCGAGTGGTCGTCGGCCGGCGCGCTTGGATTCGAGAAAGCTCGGACGACGCCTTGCAAAATAAGGATTTTGTGCAACGTGTCAATGCGCGTCCACGGATCGGCTCAGGCAATTCGACGCGCGGTCGATTTCAACGCCCTTGACACGCCTTGGTTCGCACGAAAAGTAAGGCTTCCTTTGTTTTTCGGCGTCCCCATGTCCTTCACCTTTCTCCTGGGCCTCGCCGGCTTCGCTAGCGCCTTCTCCATGCGCGCGGTCGAGCCCACGCTTCCTTTGATTTCCAATGAGTTCGCCGTTTCTCTTCATGAAGCGGCTCTGCTCTCCACCGCCTTCGCGCTGCCCTATGCGGCGACCCAATTGGTGTTCGGGCCGGTGGCGGATGCGGTCGGAAAGGTGCGCGTCATGCGGGTCACCTTGATCATGCTGAGCCTGTCGCTCATCGCCTGCGCGCTTGCGCCTTCCCACATGGCGCTGCTCATCGCGCGCATTCTTTCGGGCTGTTGGGCCGGTGGCGTGATCCCCATTTCGTTCGCCCTTGTGGGGGACCGCTACGCCTTCGAGGAGCGGCCGGCGGCGCTTGGGCGAGTCTTGATGTTCATCGTGCTCGGCCAATTGGCGGGCGCGGCCATTGCCGGGCTCCTCGCGACCCATTTCGGCTGGCGCGCCGTGTTCTGGCTGTCTGTGGCGATAACGGCCGCTGCCGCGCTCGGCATGAGTGTATTCGTGCAGGAGACGTCCGCGCGCGGCCGCGCTTCGGTGTCCGACTCGCTTGCGCGTTACCGCATCGTCCTTGCCAATCCGGTGTCCCTGCCGCTGTTTCTCATCGTCGCCGTTGAAGGCGCGCTGATTTTCGGCTGCTTCCCGTTCGTGGCCTTCCATTTCATCACGAAAGGATACGCCGGGGCGCTGGAGGCGGGCATCGCGCTTGGCGCCTTCGGTACCGGGGGCATCGTCTATACGCTGGCGGTCAAATCCATCACCGGCCGGCTGGGCCTTGCCGGCGCAGGCTGCGCGGGGGCCCTGTTCGCGGGGCTGAGCTTCATCGCCATCGCGCAGGCGTCCGCGCTCTCGGTGCTGGTCCCGCTGTTTCTGCTCGCAGGCTTCGGCTTCTACATGCTGCACAACATGATCCAGATCCTCGCGACGGAGCTGGTGCCGGCGGCGCGCGGCTCTGCCGTGGCGCTCTATGCGGGGAGCTTCTGGATCGGTCAGGCGGCGGGGGCGGCGCTCACGGCGCAAATGGTGCCGCTGATTGGCGCCGACGGCATGTTCATGGGCGCCGGGGCGGGTCTTGTGGCCCTGGCCTGGCCGGCTCTGCTGATGGCGCGGGCAGCGCGGCGGCGGCGCGAAGCGGGCTACTGAGCCCGCACCGCCTTGGCGGCGAAGCGCACCGCTTCTTCACCGGCACGGAACAAGGCCTTGGCCTTGTTCACACATTCCTGCTGCTCGCTCTCGGGCACCGAATCATAAACCAGCCCGGCGCCGGCCTGCACATACATGCGCCCGTCCTTCACGACGGCCGTGCGCAGCACGATGCAGGTGTCCATCTCGCCATTGGCGCCGAAATAGCCGATGGCGCCGGCATAGATGCCGCGCTTGTCCTTTTCCAATTCGTCGATGATCTGCATTGCCCGCACCTTCGGGGCACCGGACACCGTGCCCGCCGGGAAGCCGGCGGCCAGCGCATCCAGCGCATCGAACCGGGCATCGATCGTGCCTTCCACATTGGACACGATGTGCATCACCTGACTGTAGCGCTCGATGAAGAAGCTGTCGGTCACTTCCACCGTGCCGATCTGCGCCACCCGCCCCGCATCGTTGCGGCCGAGGTCCAGCAGCATCAAATGCTCGGCGCGTTCCTTGGGGTCCGCCAGCAATTCCTGGGCAAGGGCTTCGTCCTCTCCGGGCGTCGCGCCGCGACGGCGCGTCCCGGCGATGGGGCGGATGGTGACCCGCCCGCCACGCAGCCGCACCAGGATTTCCGGGCTGGAACACACGACCGAGAAGCCGTCGAAATTCAGATAGACCAGGAAGGGCGCGGGATTGACCCGGCGCAGCGCGCGATAGAGCGCGAAAGGCGGCAAGGTGAAGGGGCTTTCGAACCGCTGCGAGAGCACCACCTGAAAGATGTCGCCCGCGCGGATATAGTCCTTCGCGCGGTCCACCATGGCGCAGAATTCCGCGTCCGAGGTGTTGGAGACGGCGCCCACCTGTCCATGGAAGGGCTCCGGCGCGGGATGGGCGATGGGGCGTTCGAGGGCGGCGACGACATTGTCGAGCCGGTCCAGCGCCGCCTCATAGGCCGCGCGCGCGCCGACGCCGTTTTGTGGGCGAACCGGCGTGACGGCGGTGATTTCATCCTTCACCGCGTCGAACACCACCATGAGGGTGGGGCGGATCAGCAATGCCTCGGGCACGCCGATGGGATCGGGCTTGGCCGGGGCAAGGCGCTCCATCTGGCGCACCATGTCATAGCCGAGATAGCCGAACACCCCGGCCGCCATGGGCGGGGCGCCCTCCGGCAGGTCGATGGCCGATTCGGCCAAGAACGCGCGCAGAGCATCCAGCGGCGCACCGGGGCAGGGCAGGAAGGCGGCCTTGTCGTGCTGGGCGGTACGGTTGATCTCCGCGCGCTCGCCATTGGCGCGCCAGATCACGTCCGGCTCCAGACCGATCATGGAATAGCGCCCGCGTGTCTCCCCGCCTTCGACCGATTCCAGCAGAAAGGCATTGGGGCGGTCGCCGGCGATCTTGAGAAATGCGGAGACCGGCGTCTCAAGGTCGGCCACCAGCGTGGTGGAGACCACCTGGGCCTTGCCCGCGTCATAGAGGCGGGCGAAGGCGTCGAAATCAGGCGCGACGGTCATGGGGTCACTCGGCTCCGCCGACCGCGATCTGGAACGACCGCTCATTGACGGAGACGCCAAACTGCTTGCGCAGCGCGTCCACATATTGATTGAGCAGGTCGCTTTCCAACTGCTCGGACAATTGCGCGGCGAGCTGCGCGTCGGCCGGCCCCGCCGGGGGCAGGGTCGACTTGACCACCTGGAAGACGATCCGCTCGGTGGGCACGGTGCCTGCCGCCGTGCCAAAGCTGCCGAGCTTGGCATCGAAGATCTTGGTGAGGGCGTCGGTGGAGAAATCCCCGCCCGCCCGACCGCGCTGAAGCGCGTCCGCCGTCTTCACTTCAAGCCCGGCGGTCGAGGCGACTTCCGCGAGCGGCTTGCCGCCCTTGGCGGCATCCAGCAGCGCGGTCGCCTTCGCGGCCACCGCCTTCACCGTCTCGTCCTCGGTCCAGCGCGACTTGACCAGGTCCTTCACCTCGTCGAAGGGGCGCTCGCGGGACGGCGTCACTTCCAGAATGTCGTACCAGACATAGCCGCCATTCTGCGGCAACTGGACGGCTTCATTGTCGAGCCCCGGATTGCCGGCGAACGCGCC
>JASBUY010000224.1 GCA_030147645.1 Aquabacter sp.
CCGGCCGGCTGGTCTTCGTGGACTATGCCCATAAGCCCGAGGCGCTCCAGGCGGTGCTGGACACGCTGCGCCCGGCGGTGCCGAGGCGGCTCATGGTGGTGTTCGGCTGCGGCGGCGACCGCGACCGGGGCAAGCGCCCGCTGATGGGCGCCATCGCGGCGCAGCGCGCCGATATCGTGATCGTGACCGACGACAATCCGCGCTCGGAAGACCCCGCTGCCATCCGCGCGGAAATTCTCGCCGCCGCCCCCGGCGCGCGCGAGATCGGTGACCGCGCGGAGGCCATCGACGTGGCGGTCGGCATGCTGCAACCTGGGGACGCGCTCGTGGTCGCCGGCAAAGGTCACGAAACCGGCCAGATTATCGGCGACCGGACGCTTCCCTTCTCGGACGCCGCGGCGATCCTCGCCGCCTTGGGGAGACACGGTTCATGATGAATGCCCTGACGCCTCTCTACGCGCTCGACGAACTGGTGGCGGCCACGGCCGGCGAGGTGCGCGGCGCGCCGCAGGCCGTGACCGGCATTTCCATCGACACCCGCACCCTCTCTCCGGGAGATGCCTTCTTCGCCATCACCGGGGAAAAGTCGGACGGCCATGCCTATGTGGCCGCTGCCTTGGAGAATGGCGCCGCCCTCGCCGTGGTGGCCCGGGACAAGGCCGCCGATTTCCCCGCCGACGCTCCGCTCCTGGTGGTGGAGGATGTGCTCGACGCTCTGGTCGCGACCGGGCGCGCCGCCCGCGCGCGCTCGCAGGCGAAGATCGTGGCGGTGACCGGCTCGGTGGGAAAGACCACCACCAAGGAGGCGCTGCGCCTTGCTTTGTCGGCGGACGGGCTGACCCACGCCTCGGCGGCCTCCTATAACAATCATTGGGGCGTGCCCCTTTCCCTGGCGCGGATGCCGCGCGAGGCGCGCTATGGCGTGTTCGAGATCGGCATGAACCATGCCGGCGAGATCACGCCCCTGGTGCAGATGGTGCGCCCGCATGTGGCCCTCATCACCACCGTCGAGGCGGTGCACATCGCCCATTTCTCGGGGATCGAGGCGATTGCGGACGCCAAGGCGGAGATCTTCGCCGGCCTGGAGCCCGGCGGCGCTGCGGTGCTGAACCTGGAAAATCCCCAATTCGCCCGGCTGGAAGCGGCGGCGCGCGCGCGCGATGCGCGCGTGGTCACGTTCGGCGCGCAAGAGGGGGCGGATGCCCACCTGCTGGACCTCTGCTTGAAGGCGGACTGCTCCACCCTGGTCGCGGACATTCTTGGAACGCGCGTGACGCTGAAGGTCGGAATGCCCGGCCGCCACATCGTTCAGAATGTGCTGGCCGTGCTCGCCGCCGCCCAATTGATGGGCGCGGACTTGGCGCTCGCGAGTCTGGCGCTCGCCCGCCTCAAGCCGCCGCCGGGGCGCGGCGTGCCGGTCCGCCTCGCGTTGCCCGGCGGCTACGCCACGCTGCTGGACGAAAGCTACAACGCCAATCCCGCTTCCATGCGCGCGGCCATCGACGTGCTGAGCCGCACCCCGGTCGGCCCGCGCGGGCGCCGCATCGCGGTGCTGGGCGACATGCTGGAATTGGGGACTGACGGCCCGGCGCACCATGCGGAACTGGCCGAACCCATCGCCAAGGGCGGGATCGATCTCGTCTTTTGCAGCGGCCCGCTGATGCGTTCGCTCTGGCAGGCCTTGCCTTCCGACCGGCGGGGAGGCTATGCGCCCGCATCCGACACGCTCGTCTCCATCCTCGCCTCGGCGCTCCGCCCCGGCGATACGCTGATGGTGAAGGGGTCGAACGGCTCGCGCATGGGGCCGCTCGTCAAGGCGCTGGCGGACCGTTTCCGTGCGGCCGAAGAGGCCGTGCTCTGATTGTGAAGGCCGCATGGCCCGCCCTCCCGGCACCGGGAGGGCGCTGGCCCGCGCGTGAAGGATAGCCGATGCTCCAGTGGCTCTCGCAGCTCAACGACGTCTTTCCGGGCGTCAACGTCTTCCGCTACATCACCTTCCGCACGGGCGGGGCCATCGTCACGGCGCTTCTGTTTGTCTTCCTGTTCGGCCCAGCCATCATCGCCTCGCTGCGGGTGCGCCAGGGCAAGGGCCAGCCCATCCGCACCGACGGGCCGCAGAGCCATCTGGCGAAAAAGGGCACGCCCACCATGGGCGGGCTGATGATCCTGTCCGGGCTCATCGTCGCGACCCTGCTCTGGGCCAATCTCTCCAATCCCTATGTGTGGGTGGTGCTGGGCGTGACGCTCGGCTTCGGGCTGATCGGCTTCTATGACGACTATCTCAAGGTCACCAAACAGAGCCATAACGGCCTGTCGGGCAAAGCGCGCCTCGCCATCGAGTTCCTCATCGCCGGGCTCGCTGTGATCGCCTTCATCCATGTGGGCAAGGCCGGCCTGTCCTCCTCGGTCGCCTTTCCCTTCTTCAAGGATCTGCTGCTGGATCTCGGCTGGTTTTTCGTGCTGTTCGGCGCCTTCGTGATCGTGGCGGCCGGCAATGCGGTGAATTTGACGGACGGGCTCGACGGGCTCGCCATCGTCCCGGTCATGATCACGGCCGGCTCGTTCGGCATCGTCACCTATCTCTCGGGCAATGTGGTGTTCGCGGACTATCTGCAGATTCACTACGTGGCCGGCGCGGGCGAACTGGCGGTTCTGTGCGGCGCCGTCATCGGGGCCGGGCTCGGCTTCCTCTGGTTCAACGCGCCCCCCGCGCAGATCTTCATGGGCGACACCGGCTCGCTCGCGCTCGGCGGCCTGCTCGGCGCCATCGCGGTCGCCATCAAGCACGAGATCGTGCTCGCCGTGATGGGCGGTCTGTTCGTGCTGGAGGCGGTCTCCGTCATCGTCCAGGTGGTTTCGTATCGTCTGTTCGGCAAGCGCGTCTTCAAGATGGCGCCGATCCACCACCATTTCGAGAAAATGGGCTGGCAGGAGCCGACCATCGTGGTGCGTTTCTGGATCATCGCCGTAATCCTTGCCCTCGTCGGCCTCTCGACGTTGAAGCTGCGATAGCCGCCATGATCCCTGTTCCCGGATATGAAGATCAGGCAGTGGCCGTCTTCGGTCTGGGGCGAAGCGGCCGCACGACATGCAAGGCGCTCCGCCAGGGCGGTGCGCGCATCCTCGCCTGGGACGACAATCCGGATACACGGATCAACGCGCAGTCCGAAGGATTGTCACTGACCGATCTGGACCGGGCGGACTGGTCGGAAATCCGGGCGCTGGTCCTGTCTCCTGGCATACCGCTGACGCATCCCGAACCGCCCCCACCGGTGCACGCGTCCCCTTCGGCAATGAGGGCACGAAGGTAGTTCGCCCCGCCGCAGGACCTGGAGCGGGTCGGCGGCCCTCAGAGCCGGAGCGGGACCGCGCGGAAGCAGCTCAGGGAAGCGTGGCGCCGTGAACGGGGCGAGGCGGCGCCGATGCCGCAACCCCGC
>JASBUY010000230.1 GCA_030147645.1 Aquabacter sp.
CGGCGGCCACAAGGTTCAGGAACGAGACCATGGCGGCCTGCGAATCCAGCAGGCCCTCGTCCATGTTCACGTCGATCACCTGCGCGCCGCTCTCCACCTGCTCGCGCGCGACCGCCAGCGCAGCGGGGAAGTCGCCATTGGTGATGAGCTTGCGGAACTTGGCCGAGCCGGTAACGTTCGTGCGCTCGCCCACATTCACAAAGGG
The DNA here is from genome assembly GCA_030147645.1 of Aquabacter sp. Lineage (GTDB taxonomy): Bacteria > Pseudomonadota > Alphaproteobacteria > Rhizobiales > Xanthobacteraceae > Aquabacter. The sequence continues at coordinate 206 of JASBUY010000230.1, forward strand.
AATTTCGGGCGTCAGCTCGAACGGCTCAAGGCCTGACAGGCGCAGCCGCGGCGGAAGGTCCGGTATGGCGCGCGGCTTGTGCGGCGCGACCGCCTCGGCAATGGCGCGGATATGATCCGGCGTGGTCCCGCAGCAGCCACCGACGATATTGACGAGCCCGGAGGCGGCGAACTCGCCCACCAGCGCGCCCATGGCCTCCGGGCTCTCGTCATACATGCCGAATTCATTGGGCAGGCCGGCATTGGGATAGGCGCAGACCAGCGTATCGGCCACCCGGCCGATTTCCGCGATATGGGCGCGCATCTCCTTGGCGCCGAGCGCGCAATTGAGGCCGATGGAAAAGGGCTGAGCGTGGCGCAGCGCGAACCAGAAGGCGCTCGGCGTCTGGCCGGACAGGGTGCGGCCGGACAGATCGGTGATGGTGCCGGAGATCATCACCGGCACGCGGATGCCGCGTTCCTCGAACAGCCCCTCGATGGCGAACACCGCCGCCTTGGCATTCAGCGTGTCGAAGATGGTCTCGATGAGCAGCATGTCCGAGCCGCCGTCCAGCAGCCCGCGCGCCTGCTCGCCATATGCCTCCGCCAATTGGTCGAACGTGACCGCGCGGTAGCCGGGATCGTTTACGTCGGGGGAGATGGACGCGGTGCGGTTGGTGGGGCCGATGGCGCCCGCCACGAAGCGGCGGCGGCCATCCTTCGCCTCTGCAAGTCGCGCCGCCTCCTTGGCGAGGCGCGCGCCCTCCACGTTCAGCTCATAGGCCAGCGCCTCCATTCCATAGTCGGCCTGGGCGATGGTGGTGGAGGAGAAAGTGTTGGTCTCAACGATATCTGCGCCCGCGAGGAAATATTCCAGGTGGATATCGCGCACCGCGTCGGGCTGAGTGAGATTCAGAAGGTCGTTATTGCCTTTGACGTCCTGCGGCCAGTCGGCGAAACGCGCGCCACGATAGCCGGCCTCGTCCAGCTTCAGCCCCTGGATCATGGTGCCCATGGCACCATCCAGAACCAGGATTCGCGCACGCGCGGCGGCGGTAAGGGCGGCGAAGGTATCGGTCTCGGTCGTCATGGAACGCTCGTTTCTGGCCGCAGCGGGTACGCGGGCCCCGTCATTCTGTCGCACTTAACCCGCGAGACGTTGCGCGGGGGTGTCGCTCATACCGGGCCGTAGGCCCAGCAAATGGCAGATCGCATAAACGAGATCGGCCCGGTTCAGGGTGTAGAAGTGGATATCCTCCACGCCGCGATCCACGAGATCCGTCGCCTGCTCGGCGGCCACGGCGGCGGCGATGAGCTTGCGCGTCTCCGGGTCATCATCCAGCCCCTCAAACCGTTTCAGAAGCCAGCCGGGCACGCTCGCGCCGGTCCGCGCGGCGAAATTGGAGGCCTGCTTGAAATTGGTCACGGGCAGGATGCCCGGAACGATCGGGATATGGATTCCCGCCGCCCGCACCTTGTCGAGATAGCGGAAATAGACGTCGTTCTCGAAGAAGAACTGGGTGATGGCGCGGGTCGCGCCCGCATCCACCTTGCGCTTCAGCACATCGATATCTGCATCCAGGCTGGCGCTTTCTGGATGCTTCTCGGGATAGGCGGAGACGGACACCTCGAACGCGCCGAGGGCGCGGATGCCCTCAACAAGGTCGCAGGCATGGGCGTAGCCCTCGGGATGGGGAACATAGGCAGTGCCCACCCCGGTCACGGGATCGCCCCGTAACGCCACGATGTGACGCACGCCGGCCTGCGCATATTCGCGGATCACCTCGTCGATTTCCGCGCGGCTCGCGGCGACGCAGGTGAGATGGGCGGCCGGCGCCAGAGCCGTCTCGCGGGCGATTTTTTCCACTGTCGCATGGGTGCGCTCGCGCGTGGACCCGCCCGCGCCATAGGTCACGGAGACGAAGCTCGGCCCGAGCGGCGCCAGCCGTTCGATGGACGCCCAGAGCGTGCGCTCCATCTCCTCCGTCTTGGGAGGAAAGAATTCGAACGAGACGCGCACGGGCGCGCGCGACACTTCTCGGCTCGCCCGGATCGGCGGGGTCATCAGGCTATCTCCCTGGTCTTCTGAGGGGCGGTCGGCGCGGGCATGGCAGGCCGCTGGTCCCGCCCCAGCCAGAATGAAACGGTGAGCGCATCTTGCGCGGGGGCATGCGGCGGCAGGGCGCGGTGCAGAGTGGGCAGAAGCCCGGCCTGCGCCAGCCAACCCGACACGGCCTCTTCAGAAAAGCCCAGCCGGCGGTGGGCATGGGCCTCGCGCAGGAACTCCAGATCATGGGGCGCGAAATCCACAACCAGAAGCCGCCCACCCGGCCGGAGCACGCGCGCCGCTTCGCGCACGGCGCGAGCCGGATCGTCGAGAAAGTGCAGCACCTGGTGGACCAGAACGACGTCGAAACTGTCGCGGGGCATCGCCAGATTGAAGATGTCGCCTTGGCGGACCGCGCAGTTGCGCACGCCTGCCTGTTCCAGATTGACCCGTGCAACGCCAAGCATGTCGGGAGAGAGATCGATGCCGACGCCCCTTTGAATGCGCTCGGAGAGGATTTCGAGCATCCGGCCGGTGCCGGTGCCAAGATCGAGGAGCGTATCGATGGGCTCGGCCCCAAGGGCGGCTCTCACCTCTGCCTCGACGGCGGCGTCCGGCGCATGAAGCGAGCGGATGGCGTCCCAGCGCGCCGCATGGCTCGCGAAATAGGCCTGCGCCTGCGCCGCGCGGGCGGCGCGCACTTCTTCCAGGCGCTCGCGGTCGCGGCGCACCTGTGCATCGTCCATATCGAGCAGGGCAAGGAGCGTCGTGACCAGGACGCCCTGCCGGGAGTCCCGCGCCCGGCTATAAAAGACCCAGCTCGCCTCGCGCCGCCGCTCCACCAGCCCAGCCTCGGACAGCAGCTTCAGATGCCGGGAGATGCGGGGCTGTGACTGGCCGAGAATGTCGGTGAGCTCGCTCACCGTCAGCTCGCCCTCGTCAAGCAGCGCCAAGACACGCAAACGTGTGTCCTCGCCCGCGGCCTTTAGGCCTTCGAGCAGGTCTGAAAAAGCCAGCGGAGCGCCCTCCGCGAAAGAACGGTCTAACGACATAAAGATATCTTTATATTTTATCTCGACGACATGCAAGCGTGGTAACGGAAGCGACCGTCCGTTAACTGTGTCCGTCGGAGCACGCTCGTCCCGGGCGTGAGCTTTGCCGGCCGTTCCCGTGTCCGTTGCGTTGCGGTCACAGTTGCGTGGGTTTAAAACATACCGGAACGCGCGGCGCATTCCTGACGTTTTTCAAACCGAAGGTGGTCGGCGAATAGGGTGGCACAAGGTTGGTGCCATCTAAAAAATGTACGCCGTTTCCAATTTCGTCACGTTTAACGTTTAGCACGAGCGTCATGACCCTGCGCACAGCACTCCTCTCCGCCCTTGGCGCCTCCCTGCTGGCCGTTCCGGCTGCGCAGGCGCAGATCTACCAAGGCCAGACCTACCAGGTCCCGTCTTATGTCGCCTCGGGCGGCGAAGACGATGAAACCGGCGCGATCGGCCAGGATCTGCCCAACGGAACCGTGCCCGGCTATCGCGATCCTTACGCGGCGTCTGCGCGCGGTGATTATGTCCAGAGCGCGCCCATGGCGCCGCCGGCTGGTTCTGCGCAGGCTCCGACCTATGTCTCGCCCGGAGCAGGCTATCAGCCGGGCCAGGCCTCGGCCCCCGGCCAACCCATGGCGATCTCGCCCGGTTCTCTGCCGGCGCCCAATACCCAGCAGATGCAGCGCGAGGCCGCGCCGTCCGGCTATGTGCAGCCAGGGTATGCGCAGCCCGGCTACGCAACCCAGCAGGCTTACCCTCCGCAGACTCAGCCGGGCTATGCCCCGCCGGCTCAGCCCGGTTATGCCTCCACGCCCGGATATGAAGGCTCCTATAAGCAGGACGCCATGCTCCAGGCGGCCCGCGCGCCCCAGGGCGCCCCGCAGGCTGGCTATGCGCCTCAGCCCGGACAGCCCGGTTACGGCACGCCGGTGAATGCATCCTACAATCCCGCGAACGGCGCCGTGCGCGATGCAGGGGCCCCGCCGTCCGGCGTTTATGCGCCGAACGCAGCGGTGGTTCCGGGCACGCAGGAAGCGCCGTCCGGACCGCGCATTGAGAATGTGGATCCGAGCGAGCCCGTGGATGCGCGCTTCCGGCGCCAGACGGTGGACTATGTGACCACGCAGCCGGCCGGCACGATCGTGATCGATACCGCGAACACGTACCTCTATTACATCCTCGGTGGCGGAAAAGCGGTGCGGTACGGCATCGGCGTCGGCCGCGACGGCTTCACCTGGGCCGGCACCGAGAAGATCACCCGCAAGGCGGAATGGGCCGATTGGCGTCCGCCGACCGAGATGATCGATCGCCAGCCGTACCTGCCCCGCTTCATGGCCGGCGGCCCCGGCAATCCGCTCGGCGCGCGCACTCTCTATCTTGGCGGCACCATTTACCGCATCCACGGGACCAACGAGCCGCAGACCATCGGCAAATTTGTGTCCTCAGGCTGCTTCCGCATGCTGAATGCGGACGTGGAAGACCTTTATGAGCGGGTGAAGGTGGGCACGAAGGTGGTGATCCTGCCGAAGGCGAGCAACGCCCAGGCTAACGCGGCCAAGCCCAGCGCCCCCTCGCCGCGCTGATCCAAGCCTCTTTGAAGGAAGGCGCGTCCTTGCGACGCGCCTTTTTCTTTGGCGGTTCGCCTCTACCAAACACGGCTGCGGCAGGTATGATGCAGCGCGCTCGGGGGGCTGGGCGCCCTGTTCGCGGACGGCCTGGGCCGCCGCTTCACCTCCAGGCCTGGCCCGCTCGAGCGCCGGCGGCGAGCGCGTTTCAGCCTCGCCCGGATCCGTTGTGATCGTGCCTGGAGTTGCCTTGATGCCAACCACCATTCCCACCCCCGGTAGCTCCGCCCGCGACCAGCTCACCGCCATTCGCGCGGGCTGGGGCTGGTTCGTGGCGCTCGGCGTCGCGTTCGTGATCCTCGGCTGTATCGCATTGGCGCATCTTGCGATTTCCACCGTTGCCACGGCGCTTTACGTCGGCGCCCTGGTGCTGGTGGGCGGGGTGGTGCAGGTGCTGCACGCCTTCCGCGTCCAGGGCTGGGGCCGCTTCTTCTTCTGGCTTCTGTCGGGCCTGCTCTATGTGATCGCGGGCGGACTCATCGTCTATGAGCCGCTTTTCGCGGCGGGTATCATCACTCTTATGATCGGTATTTCGCTGGTTATTGGCGGCTTATTCCGGATTTGGGCGGGCATTGGCGCGCGTCCGCAGACCGGGTGGGGCTTCATCGTCGCGGCGGGCGCCATCACCTTCATCCTGGGCCTGGAGATCATCGCCGGCTGGCCGGTCAACTCGCCCATCATCCTCGGCCTGTTCCTCGGCATCGACCTCATCGTCAACGGGGTGATGACTGCCATGTTCGGCCTCGCCCTGCGCAACAAGGCGAGCTGAGCTTACCCATGATCCTCTCTGCTAAGGGGGGGCGCAGCCGCCCCCTGCTCGGCGCGCTGTGCGCGCTCACCGTGATGCTGGGAACCGGCGCCGCCCGCGCCCAGCAAGATATGCCGGCCTGTCAGACCGGGCCGGTGGTCGCGCTGAAGACCCCGCGCGCCGCGCAGGCGCTCGCCACCAAGCGCAGCCTGACCATCGTCGCGCTCGGCTCCTCTTCCACCAACGGCGTCGGCGCCTCCTCGCCCGCGCGCACCTATCCAGGCGTTCTGGAGGCGCAATTGCGCGCCCGCTTCCCGGGAACCGAGATCACGGTCATCAACAAGGGCGTCAACGGGGAAGATGTGCCGGAGAATCTCGCCCGGCTGGAGCGGGACGTGCATGCGCTCAACCCCGATCTCGTCCTCTGGCAGGTGGGCACCAATTATGTGATCCGCAGCTTCGGCATCGGCACTTTCGGCGCCCAGCTCCGCCAGGGCATCGAGGCCATGCAGGGCTGGGGCGCGGACGTGGTGCTGATCGACCTGCAATATTCGCCCTGGGTCAACGGCAATCCCAACACGCCGACCATCAATGCGCTCATCGCCTCCACCGCGCGCGGGGCCGGCGCGTCGGTCTTCCCGCGCTATGCCCTGATGCGCGGCTGGGTGGAGCAGCAGAAGATCCCGGCCTCCAAACTGCTGATCTTCGACGGGCTGCATCTCAACGACTGGAGCTATGACTGCTTCGCCCGCGCCCTGGCGGCGAGCCTCGCCCCGGCGCTGGGCGCGCGGGGGCGTTAAAAGGCAAGCCGATCAGGCGTCGGCGAGGCCGAGCACGTCCACCATGGAATAAAGCCCTGCCGGCTTGCCGGCGGCCCAGCGGGCGGCCGCGAGGGCGCCATTGGCGAAAATGGACCGGTCCTCGGCCTTGTGCGCCAACTCGATGCGCTCGGCGGGGCCGGCGAAGATCACCACATGCTCGCCCACCACTGAGCCGCCCCGCAGCGTGGCGAAGCCGATATCGCCCGCCCGCCGGCTGCCGGTATGCCCGTCGCGCACGCGCACGGCATGGTCGTCCAGCGCAATGCCCCGCCCTTCCGCCGCCGCTTCGCCCAGGAGCAATGCGGTGCCCGAGGGGGCATCCACCTTGCGCGCATGGTGCATCTCGACGATCTCGATATCAAAGCTGGTATCGAGCACCGCCGCGACCTTTCGCGTCAGCACCGCCAGAAGGTTGACCCCTAGGCTCATATTGCCGGACCGCACGATGGCAGTGCGCTCGGCTGCCACTGCGATGGCGGCAAGGTCCTCGGAGGAAAACCCCGTGGTGCCGATGACATGGGCGATCCCGCTGCCCGCCAGATGCTGGGCGAGCCGCACCGAGGCGGCGGGGGAGGAAAAATCCACCACCACATCCGCGCCGCGCACCGCCTCCGCCACATCCGAGCCGATGCTGAGACCGGCAAAGGGCAAGCCCGCCACCTGCCCGGCATCCTGCCCGAGATAGGCGCTGCCCTCGTGCTCCAGCGCACCGGCGAGGGTGAAGGCGTCACCCTCCAGCACCGCGCGCAGCAAGGTGCGGCCCATGCGCCCGCCGGCGCCCGTGATGACGATGCGAAGCTTCGACACGTCCGCCCCCTGGGTTTTGATGTTCAGCGCAGAGCGCCTTCGATTTCCGCCAGGATCGCCTGCGCAACACCGGCTGGGTCGGCCGCAGCGGTGATGGGGCGTCCGACGACAATGGCATTCGCGCCGGCGCGCATGGCATCCGCCGGGGTCGCGATGCGCTTCTGGTCACCCACGTCGGCGCCTGCAGGGCGCACACCGGGCGTCACGACGAGGCGATCCGGGCCGAGAAGGCCGCGCACCATGGCGGCGTCCGTGGGCGCGCAGATGACGCCCGCGACCCCTGCGTCGCGCGCCTGTTCGGCCCTGCGGCGAACCATGTCTTCCACGCCATAGGCATAGCCGGCGGCGGAAAGATCCTGCGCGTCATAAGAGGTCAGCACGGTGACCCCCAGCACCTTCAGGGCCGAGCCTCGCGCGCCGCGCGCCGCCGCAGCCAGGGTCTGGGGATAGGCATGAACGGTGAGCAGCGTGACACCGCGCTCGGCCGCCGCCGCCGTGGCGCGCTCCACCGTCTGGCCGATATCGTGGAGCTTCAGGTCGAGGAACACTTTCTTCCCGGCACCGATGAGGTCGGCGGCCAGATCCAGCCCGCCGGCAATGGTGAGTTCCAGGCCGATCTTATAGAAGGAAACGGCATCCCCCAATTGCCACACCATCGCTTCGGCCGCCGAGACGGACGGAAAGTCCAGGGCGACGATCAGCCGGTCGCTCAAGGCGGTCTGGTTCATGCGCTGGTGCCCTTCCCGCCTTCCAAGGCGTCATCTTCCATGGCGCGCCACGCCACGGGCCGTTCGTCCGGTCCCGCGCGGAACCAGCAGCCACCACCCACAGGCGGCTGGTCATGGGACCGCGAAATGGCGTAGCCCGCGAGGTGGCATAAAAGAAGCGTGCCCACGCCTCCATGGCCGACAAATATGGCTGGAATGCCGGGAGAGTCCTGAAGCGCGGCCGTCACCGCGCCGACGATGCGGGCCTGCGCGTCCCGGGCGCGCTCCCAGCCGCGCACGCTCTCGTCCGGATGGGCGAAGAAGAGGTTCGCCACCGCCTGGAATTCCGGCTCGGGCAGAAAGCCGGTGGCAGAGCGGTCATTCTCGTGCATGTGCGGTCGGACTTCGACCGCGATCCCCAAAGCAGCGCCGAGAATGGCCGCCGTCTCCTTCGCCTTCACCTCGTCGCTCGATACGATGCGGCGAAAGGCGCGCAGCGCGGGGCGGGCGGCAAAGGCCTGCGTGCGATGGACGCCGGCCTCGGACAAAGACCAGTCCGGCACCGGCTTGGCCGGGTCCACCTTCACCTGCGGATGGCTCAGATACAGGAAAGGCGTCATGCCGCCACTCACGGACGGCGATAGACCCAGACGCGGGCCGGCGGGACATTCAGCCAGACGCGCGGAGAGCGCGCGCCCTCAATGGCCCCGGGCTTCAGGGGCACCGGGGAAACCACCGCATAGGTGAACTGGATGAAGGGTCCTTGTTCCACCGACAGGTCGAACGCTTCGTTCACCATCCGGTCGCGATCCTGCGGCGAACGGGTGAAGAGCGGAAGCGAGGAAATGGTCCCAACCGCCGGGCCGGGCAGCTTGTCCTTCAGCGTCTTGCGCATCTCATAGGCATCGCCCTGGATGACGGTGACGCCGGGATAGCGCAGGCGCAGGAGGTGGCAGAATTCGCGGTTATACTCGATCAGAAACAACCGCTCTGGCGCGAAGCCGCGCTCCAGCAAGGCCTTGGTGACCGGCCCGGTGCCCGGCCCCAATTCGATGACCGGCCCCTCGATCCGAGGATCGAGATAGCTCGCCATCATCTTGGCCAGGGCGCGCCCGGAAGGGGACACGGCTCCCGTCTTCAGGGGATTTTGAAACCAGGATTGAAGAAAGCGAAGCTCGTCATTCAGCCGCGGCTTGAATGGGACGCCACGGCGATCCGGCATTTGGAGCATTCGGAGGGCCCCGCAAGAAGAAATGGGCTCAGCGGCGATTAGACGGGAAAAGAGACCGGGTCAAGGCGAGGGGGGACGTTCCTGTCTCCCTGTTGCTCCCGCGCATCGCCCCTTGCGCGCCGTCTTCCCCCGCGTTTGCGGGGGAAGTGCGCAGCTTCGGTCAGCGGTTCACGTCCAGCATGGTTTGAAGCTCGGACCGGAATTCCGGCTCGATGTCCGGGCGCGAGAGCGCATAGCCCACATTGGCCATCAGGAAGCCGATCTTGGAGCCGCAATCATAGACCTGGCCGTCGAACTTCACGGCGAAGAAGCGCTCGCGCTCCTTGAGCTTCAGCATAGAATCCGTGAGCTGGATCTCGCCCCCGGCGCCCTGCTCCTGCTTCGCCAGCAGGTCGAAAATCGTGGGCTGAAGGATGTAGCGGCCGGAAATGGCGAGATTGGTCGGCGCCGTGCCGGGCTTGGGCTTCTCCACCATGTTGGTGATCTCATCGACACCCGTCGCGGTCGGCTCAACGCCCACAATGCCATATTGATGGGTCTGGTCGTCCGGCACTTCATAGACGGAGACCACATTCCCCCCGGTGCGCTCGAACGCGCGCACCATGGCGCCGAGGCAGCCATGGCCGTTGCGCGGCAGGTGGAGCATGTCGGGCAGCAGCAGCGCGAAGGGCTCGTCGCCGATCAGGTCACGCGCGCACCATACCGCATGGCCGAGCCCGAGGGGCAGTTGCTGGCGGGTGAAAGAGGTGGTGCCGGCCTTGGGCGTATCCCTGTCCAGCTGTTCCAGTTCCTTGGTCTTGCCGCGATCCGACAGGGTCTTTTCCAGTTCGAACTGCCGGTCGAAATGATCCTCGATGACCGCCTTGTTGCGGCCGGTCACGAAAACGATGTGCTCGATGCCCGCCGCGCGTGCCTCGTCGACCACATGCTGAACGACGGGACGGTCGACGACGGTCAGCATCTCCTTCGGCACCGCCTTGGTGGCCGGGAGGAAGCGCGTGCCGAGGCCGGCGACCGGAAGAATGGCTTTGCGAAGGGGCTTGGGCATTGAGGGCACCGGTTTGATTTGCCGCATTCCTATTACAGACGTGAACGTCGCCGCAAAAGAACCCCGGGCGAACCAAAAGGTTCACTCCTCCGGCCATTGACCTTACGCTCACGCTGCACCAGCTTGCGCACCATCGCGGGCAGATTATGGCGGAGCGGTAGGCGAATGGCGGTCCTGGTCACGGGTGGCGCGGGCTATATCGGCAGCCACATGGTGCTCGCGCTGCTCGATGCGGGCCACGCAGTGGTGGTGCTCGACGACCTCTCCACCGGCTTTCGCTGGGCCGTGGCGCCGGGCGCGGCCTTCGTCCAGGGCGACGTGAGCGACGCCGCGCTGGTGACCCGCGTGCTCGCCGAGCACAAAGTGGATGCCGTCATCCACTTTGCCGCCCGCATCGTGGTGCCGGATTCGGTCGCCGACCCGCTCGGCTATTATCTCGCCAATACGGTCAAGACCCGCGCGCTGCTGGAAACGGTGGTGGCGGCGGGGGTGCCGCACTTCATCTTCTCCTCCACGGCGGCTGTCTACGGCATGGTCGGCACCGACCCCGTGGACGAGGGGGCCGCGCTCGCGCCCATCTCGCCCTATGGCCGCTCCAAGCTCATGAGCGAGTGGATGCTGAAGGACACCGCCTTCGCCTTTCCGCTGCGCTACGTGGCGCTGCGCTATTTCAACGTGGCGGGCGCGGACCCGGCGGGGCGCACGGGCCAGTCCACCGCCGGGGCGACCCATCTGCTTAAGGTCGCCTGCGAGACCGCGCTCGGAAAGCGCGCGGGCATCGAAGTCTTCGGAACCGATTATCCGACCCCGGACGGCACCTGCCTGCGCGATTACATCCATGTCGGCGACCTGGTGGCGGCCCATCTGGACGCGCTCACCTATTTGCGCGCGGGCGGCGAGAGCGGCGTGTTCAATTGCGGCTATGGCCGGGGCTTCTCGGTGCTCCAGATGCTGGAGGCGGTGAAGGAAATTTCGGGCGTGGACTTCCCCGTCCGCTTCAGCCCGCGCCGCGCCGGAGACCCGGCCGCTGTGGTGGCGAAGGCGGACCTGATCCGCTCCACGCTCGGCTGGACGCCGCGCCTCGACGACATGGCGATGATCGTGCGCACCGCTCTGGACTGGGAACGCGGCCTCGACGCGCGCCGCAGCGCCTGACCTTTGGGCACCCAGCCGCAAAAACTTGCCTTACGTTAACCCTGACGCAACCATATTCACCGCCCATTAGAGCATGCGCCCATCAGCCTGGATCTCAGGCTGATGGGATAACGCATCCTCTACCAATGAGTTAGAGGGCGATTCAGCGATCAGATTGATTCAATCTGATCGGATCGCGCTCTAGCGGGACCTCAGTTCCGAGCCGAGTGAAGGTGCATCATGAAGGCGGACCATCAGGGCGGCGCGGCCGCCACACGCGGGCGTGGGACGACGGCGGCGGTCGTGGCCGTCGTGCTCGCCACCATCGCCGGTGGCTGCGCGCAGGCGCAGGTGACCGGCTCCATCTTTGACCCGCCGGCCCAGCCCGCCCCCGCGCCCGGCCGGTCGAGCCATCCGCTGATGGCGCCCCAGGCGATCGCGGCGGCGGAGGCGAATTTCGATAGCTGCATCGCCGGCATGTATCCGCTGGCCCAGGCGAAGGGGATTTCGCCCCAGGCCTATCAGCGCCTCACGGCCGGGCTCACCCCCGACATGAAGATCATGGACTTCCTGGATTCCCAGCCGGAATTCTCCAAGCCCATCGGCGATTATGTGAACATGCTGGTGAGCGATTATCGCGTGAAGAAGGGCAAGGAGATCCTCGCCCAGTACAAGACCATCTTCGACGCGGCGGAAAAGAAATACGGCGTGGACCGCTACGCCGTGGCCGCCATCTGGGGCATCGAATCCAGCTATGGCAGCCCGCAGGGCATGGGCAACCGCTCCGTGCTGCGCTCCACCGCGACGCTCGCCTGTATCGGCCGCCGGCAGGAGTTCTTCCGGGACGAATTCATCGCCACCTTGCAGATTCTCGACAAGGGCGACGTGCCCGCCGACCATCTGAAAGGCTCCTGGGCGGGCGCCTTCGGGCCGACCCAGTTCATGCCCACCAGCTTCCAGCGATTCGCCGTGGATTTCGACGGCGACGGCAAGCGCAACGTGGTGGATTCCATCCCCGACATCATCGCCTCCACCGCCAACAATCTGAAGCTGGACGGCTGGGAATTCGGCAAGACCTGGGGCTACGAGGTCGTGCTGCCGAAGAATTTCGACTATCGCTATGTGGACCGCTCCAAGCGCTATTCGCTCAACCAATGGGCCTCGCTCGGCATTACGCGGCCCGGCGGCAAGGCGTTTCCGCGCGCCACCGACACCGCCTTCCTGCTGCTGCCCGCCGGCGCCAACGGGCCGGCCTTCCTGATGCTGCCGAACTTCTCGGCGATCCTGAAATACAATCCCGCCGACGCCTATGCGCTCGCCATCGGCCATCTGTCCGACCGCCTGCGCGGCGGCGGCACCTTCGCGCAGAACTGGCCGGACGAGCGGGCGCTGACCCGCAGCGAGCGGGTGGAGATGCAGCAATTGCTGGCCCAGCGCGGCTATGACATCGGCTCTGTGGACGGCATCCTCGGCTCCAAGACGCGGGTTGCGGTCCAGGATTTCCAGGTGCGCGCCGGGATGCTGCCGGACGGCTATCCCAGCGTCGCCGTGCTCCAGAAGCTGCGCAATTGAGATCGGGCGGCGCAGGCCGCCCGTCCTTCACTCCGCTTTTCCGTAGCCCCCGCCCGTGGGGGTGACGACGATGACCGCTTCGCCCGGCTCCAGAACCGTCTGGGCGCAGCCGTCCAATTGCTCGAACGTGCCGTCATTGCGCCGCACGAAGCCTTCGCCCAGCTTGCCCGGCTCGCCGCCTTCGAGGCCGAAGGGATGCACCCGGCGATGCGAGGAGAGCAGCGCACAGTCCATCTTTTCCAGGAAGCGGATGCGCCGATAGGTGCCAGCCCCCGCGCTCCAGCGCCCCTTGCCGCCCGAACCGGCGCGCACGTGGAAATCCTCCAGCAGCACCGGGAAGCGGGTTTCCAGGATTTCCGGGTCGGTGAGGCGGGAATTGGTCATGTGAACATGGACCGCATCCGTCCCGTCAAAGCCCGGACCGGCGGGCGAGCCGGAGCAGATGGTCTCGTAATATTGCACCTGGTCGTTGCCGAAGGTGAGGTTGTTCATTGTGCCCTGGGAGGCGGCCATGGCTTTCAGCGCGCCGAACAGGCAGTTGGTGACCGCCTGCGAGGTCTCCACATTTCCCGCCACCACGGCGGCCGGATAGACCGGCGAAAGCATGGAGCCCTTGGGCACCACGATCTCGATGGGGCGTAGGCAGCCGGCATTCATGGGGATCATGTCGTCCACCATGACGCGGAAGACATAGAGCACCGCCGCCCGTGTCACCGGCTCGGGGGCGTTGAAATTGGTGGGCTGCTGGGGCGAGGTGCCGGTGAAGTCCACTTTGGCGGTGCGCGCGGCCTTGTCCACGCTGATCTTCACCTTGATGACCGTCCCCTGGTCCATCTCATAGGTGAAGGCGCAATCCTCCAGCCGGTCCAGCACGCGGCGGACGCTTTCGTCCGCATTGTCCTGCACATGGCCCATATAGGCGGTGACCACGTCGAGCCCGAACTGCGCGATCATCTTCTTGAGTTCACGCACGCCTTTCTCGTTGGCGGCGATCTGCGCCTTGAGATCGGCCACATTCTGCACCGGGTTGCGCGCCGGATATTTGGCGCCCAGCAGGAGGGCGTTCAGTTCCGCCTCGCGGAAACGGCCCTGATCCACCAGTTTGAAATTGTCGATATAGACGCCTTCCTCATCGATGGTGGTGGCGCGCGGGCTCATGGAGCCGGGCGCGACGCCGCCCACATCGGCATGGTGGCCGCGTGAGGCGACCCAGAAGAGGAGGTCGCGCCCTTCGTCGTCGAACACCGGGGTGACCACGGTGATGTCCGGCAGATGGGTGCCGCCATTATAGGGGGCGTTCAGCGCGAACACGTCGCCGGGCCGGATGGCGCCGGCATTCTCGCGAATCACCGTCTCCACCGATTTGTCCATGGAGCCGAGATGAACCGGCATGTGCGGGGCATTGGCGACGAGCTGCCCTTGTGCATCGAACACGGCACAGGAGAAGTCCAGCCGCTCCTTGATGTTCACCGAATAGGCGGTGTTCTGCAGCGTCACGCCCATCTGCTCGGCGATGGACATGAAGAGGTTGTTGAACACTTCCAGCATGACCGGGTCGGCATGGGTGCCCACAGCCTCTGCGCGACGCATTTCGCGCGCGCGGGTCAGCAGGAGGTGATCCTTGACCGTCATCTGCGCCTGCCAGCCATCCTCCACCACCACCGTCTGGTTGGGCTCGATGACGATGGCCGGGCCCTCCAGCACCATGCCTGGCTTGAAAGCGGCGCGCAGCACGACGGGAGCCTCATGCCAGGCGCCGCGTGAGAAGAAGCGGGCCGAGCGGCAGGCTTCGGGCGCGCCGGTGCTGAGCGGATGGTCTGGTTCCACAATGCCGGCACCGCCGCCGGAGGCCTGGACCTCCAGCGCCTCGACCACGATCTGCTTCTCGGGCGAGACGAAGCCGAACTGGTTGCGGTGGCGCGCCTCGAAGTCGGCCATCATGTCGCCGAGCGGGGCGAGGCGCACCGGCAGGGCCGTGTCCGTGCCCTCATAGCGCAGATGCGCCTTGGCCTCGATGTCGATGGCCGCTGCTCCAACGCCCTGCCCTTCCAATTCCGCGCGCGCCTCATCGCCCATGGCGTCGCGCACGCTCTCCAGGCGCGCGAGGAGCGCGGCCTCAAGCCGCTCGCCCACCGCCCGGGTGCGATGGGCGCGCACGGCAGCGAGCCCCATGCCATAGGCCGAAAGAAGGCCCGAAAACGGATGGATATGGACGGTGCGCATGCCGAGCGCGTCGGCCACGAGGCAGGCATGCTGTCCGCCCGCGCCGCCGAAGCAGGAGAGGGCATAGCGTGTCACGTCATAGCCGCGCTCCACCGAGATCTTCTTGATGGCATTGGCCATGTTCTCGACCGCGATGGTGACAAATCCGTCCGCCACCGCTTCCGGCGCCCGCCCGTCGCCAATGTCCGCCGCAAGCGCGGCGAAGCGCGCGCGCACCGCATCGGCGTCCAGCGCCTGATCCTGGGTGGGACCGAAGATCTTCGGGAAGAAATCCGGGATCAGCTTGCCCAGCATCACATTGGCGTCTGTGACGGCAAGCGGGCCGCCACGCCGGTAGCAGGCGGGGCCGGGATTGGCGCCCGCGCTGTCCGGGCCGACGCGGAACCGCGCGCCGTCATAATGCAGGATGGACCCGCCGCCCGCAGCCACCGTGTGGATGCGCATCATGGGCGCGCGGATGCGGACCCCGGCGACCTCGGTGTCGAAGGCCCGCTCCAGCTCTCCGTCATAGTGGCAGACGTCGGTGGATGTGCCGCCCATGTCGAAGCCGATGATGCGGTCGAGCCCCGCGATATGGCCGGTCTCCGACGCGCCCACCACCCCGCCGGCGGGACCGGAGAGAAGGGCGTCCTTGCCCTGGAACAGGTCCGCCGCCGTGAGGCCCCCCGCGGACATCATGAACATGAGGCGGATGGCTGCGTGCCCATCGCCCTCATGCCCGGCGCCCAATTCCTCCGCCACCTGCGCCACATAGCGGCGCAGGATGGGCGAGAGATAGGCGTCCGCCACCGTCGTATCGCCGCGCCCCACCAACTTGATGAGCGGTGAAACCTCATGGGATACAGACACTTGCGGGAAACCAAGGCTGCGCGCCAGCGCCGCCACCTGCTGTTCATGGGCGGGATAGCGGTAGCCGTGCATGAAGGCGATGGCGACGGAGCGCAGGCCGGCCGCGCGCGCCGCCTCCAATTCGCTCCGCACGAGAGCGAGGTCCGGCGCGCCCTCCACGGTGCCGTCCGCGCGCACCCGCTCATCCACTTCGAGCACCTGCTCGAACAGCATGTCCGGCAGGACGATCTTCTTCGCGAAGATGTGGGGGCGGGCCTGATAGCCGATGCGCAACGCATCGCGGAAGCCGCGCGTGGTCACCAGCAAAGTGCGCTCGCCCTTGCGCTCCAGCAGGGCATTGGTGGCGACCGTCGTGCCCATCTTAACGGCGGAGACGAGACCGGCCGGGATCGGCGCACCCGTCTTGAGCCCAAGCAGTTCGCGGATGCCGTGGACGGCGGCGTCCCGATAGGCCTCGGGATTCTCCGACAGGAGTTTATGTGCGACGAGGCTGCCATCGGGTTTGCGGCCCACGATGTCGGTGAAGGTGCCGCCGCGATCGACCCAGAATTCCCAGGTGCCGGGCTTTGCCTGCGCCGCCCCATCCGCCGTCATTGCCATCGAGGACACCCCTGTCGTGACCGTGGCGCGATTTCTGCATGTTGGGATCGCAGATCACCCGCAAACGGTCAGATTCTGGCCAGGGGCATCACGCCCCTTGCCGACCACGACCGAAAAGAAGCCACGTCCACGATAAAACGTCAACATTTTGTTGACGAACCGACACAGTTACGTCACCGTCATGGCCAGAACGAGTGCTGCCGCCTTTTTAGGCGCGCAGCGCCAGACCAGAGAGGGGATAGACGTGAGCCGCGACACAGCCGCGCCGGCCCGATGGGACGACTGCGCCCGAACCAAGCCCATTCATCCCTCGAAGAGGGGAACGCCCGCATGATCCGGCGCGCGCTCGACGCACTTTACCTGCTGTCCGGCATTCTGGCCGCCGGCTTCCTCCTCACGGTGTTCGCCTTGATGATCGCGCTCTCTGCCGGGCGGGAAATCGGCGTGAACATTCCCTCCGGTGATGATTTCACAGCCTGGGCGCTGGCTGCGAGTTCTTTTCTCGGCCTCGCCCACACCTTCAAGGCGGGCGACATGATCCGCGTGGGCCTCGTGCTGGAGCGCCTCACCGGTCGCCGGCGGCAGGCGCTGGAGATTTTCGCGCTCCTCGTCTCGATCGCCTTCATCGGCTTCTTCGCGAAGAATGCCGTCCAGATGACCTGGGACTCGTACCGCTTCGGCGACACCTCCACGGGTGTCGTTGCGGTGCCGCTCTGGATTCCCCAGATCGGCTATGCGTCGGGTCTCATCATCCTGTGCATCGCCATGGTGGACGAATTGGTTCGCGTGGCCATGGGACAGCGTCCGGCCTACGAGAAGGAGCCGCCCTCCTCCCCCGAGGAATTGGTGGAGCGCATCGCCTCCGGCGGGGGAGCCTGATCCATGCCCGCCCTCGACCTCGCTCAACTTTCCATCCTTCTGCTTTTGCTGCTGATTTTGATCCTGGGCAGCGGCATCTGGATCGCCGTCGGCCTCGGCCTGATCGGCCTTGTGGCGATGGGCCTCACCACGCCCGTGCCGCTCGGACAAGTTCTCGCAACCACGGTGTGGAGCGCGAGCACATCCTGGACGCTGGCGGCACTGCCGCTCTTCATCTGGATGGGCGAAATCCTGTTCCGCACCCGCCTGTCCGAGGAGATGTTCAAGGGCCTCGCGCCCTGGCTCCAATGGCTGCCGGGCCGCCTGCTGCATGTGAATGTGGTGGGCTGCGGCATCTTCGCGGCCGTCTCGGGCTCCTCGGCGGCCACCTGCGCCACCATCGGCAAGATCGCTCTGCCGGAACTGGAGAAGCGCGGCTACAACCAGAGCATGGCGCTCGGCACGCTGGCCGGCTCTGGGACGCTCGGCCTGCTCATCCCACCCTCCATCCCCATGGTGGTCTATGCGGTGACCGCCAATGTCTCGGTGCTGCAGGTCTTCCTGGCCGGTTTCCTGCCGGGGCTTTTGGTGATGGGCCTCTATAGCGGCTACATCATCGTCTGGTCGCTGCTCAATCCCGGCAAGACGCCCCCGCGCGATCCGCCCATGTCCTTCCGCGCGAAGATGCGGGAATCGGCCAAGCTCATTCCCTGCCTTCTGCTCATTCTGGCGGTGTTCCTGTCCCTGATCCTGGGCCTTGCCACCGCCACCGAATGCGCGGCCTGGGGTGTCGCCGGCGCCTTGGCGCTCGCCGCCTGGACCGGGACCCTCACTTGGACCACCTTCTCGCAAAGCCTCATGAGCGCGACCCGGCTCTCCTGCATGATCATGCTGATCGTGGCCGGGGCGGCCTTCACCACCGCAGCCATGGCCTATACCGGCATCCCGGTGGCGCTCGCCGAATGGGTGCAAGGCCTGAACCTCACCCCCGGCAAGCTCGCCCTCGCGCTGACGGTCATGTACATCATCCTCGGATGCCTCGTGGACGGCATCTCCATGATCGTGCTGACCGCCGTAATCGTGCTTCCCATGATCAAGCAGGCGGGCTTCGACCTCGTTTGGTTCGGCATCTATCTCGTCATCCATGTGGAGATGGCGCAGATCACCCCGCCCGTGGGCTTTAACCTGTTCGTCCTCCAGAACATGAGCGGGCGAGACACGCTCACCGTGGCGAAGGCCGCCTTTCCCTTCTTCATCCTGCTCAACGTCGCCGTCATCATCATCACCATGTATCCTGAGATCGCCCTCGTGCTGCCGCGCATGGCGTTCCCGGGCTGAGACCAAGGGTTAGACGTTCACTCCCAAAACCAACCAAGAGGGTTTGACACATGGCGCGTCTCTCCACCTTCGCCCTGGCGCTTGCGGGCCTTGCGGCTGCGTTCGCCGCTCCCGCTTCCGCGCAGACCAAATGGAATCTGCCCTCGGCCTATCCGCCGGATAATTTTCACACGGAAAACATCGCCCAGTTCGCGAAAGAGGTGGAAAGCGTCTCGGGCGGAAAGCTCGCCATCACGCTTCATCCCAATGCAGTGCTGTTCAAGGCGCCCGAGATCAAGCGCGCGGTCATGACTGGCCAAGCCCAGGCTGGCGAAGTGCTGATGTCGCTCCAGGAAAATGAAGACCCGGTCTTCGGCGTGGACGTGGTGCCGTTCCTCGCCACCTCCTACGACCAGTCCAAGGCGCTCTATCTCGCCTCCAAGCCCGCCGTGGAAAAGAAGCTCGCCTCCCAGGGCCTGAAGCTGCTCTATACGGTACCCTGGCCCCCGCAGGGACTGTTCTCCAAGACCGCCGTCACCAAGATCGAGGACCTGAAGGGCGCCAAGTGGCGCGCTTACAATGCAGGAACCGCGCGCATCGGCGAGGCGGTCGGTGCCCAGTCCGTCACCGTGCAGCAGGCGGAACTCGCCCAGGCGCTCGCCACCGGCGTCGTCACCGCCCTCATCACCTCCGCCGCCACCGGCTATGACGTGAAGATCTGGGAGAGCATCCCCTATTTCTACGACATCCAGGCCTGGCTGCCGAAGAACATGGTGTTTGTCAGCCAAGCCGCGTTCGACGCCCTCGACAAGCCCACGCAGGAGGCCGTCATGAAGGCCGCCGCCGCCGCCGAGACCCGTGGCTGGCAGGCCTCCATGGACAAGAGCAAGTGGTACATGGAGCAGCTCACCGCCAAGGGCATGAAGGTGGAGCAGCCCACCCCCGCGCTGAAGGCCGGCTTCGAGGCCGTGGGCAAGCAGCTCGCTGCCGACTGGCTGAAGAAGGCCGGACCGACGGGCGAGGAAATCCTCGGCGTTTACAAGAAGTGAGGTTTTGGCGGCCGGGCGCTCTGCCCGGCCGTTCCTTCGGTCCCGCCCGCGCAGCCTGAGCCGCGCGGGCTTTTGGAGCGGTCAACGGCGTCGCGCGTCGGCCGGCCGCCTCCCCAGCAGCCGAGTGCGCCCATGACCAAGCCCGCCGCCCGCAATGACGCTCCCGCCGCACCGGTGAAGCCGGTGGGCTCCATCGTCTCCTCCGCGCATCTGGCGGACGGCGCGCTGCCGGCCCTGTCCGAACTGGAAGTCGGCCTCAACATGATCGGCCATGCCTATCATCGCTGGATGATCCGCTGCATGGCGGCGGCCGGCGTGCCGGACCTTTCGGCATTGGATGTATTGGTGCTCCACCATGTGGTGCATCGCCAGCGGCCCAAGACCATCGCGGATCTGTGCCTCGTCCTCGACGTGGAGGACACCCACCTCATCACCTATGCGGCCAAGAAGCTGCAGGCGCTCGGCCTCGTCAGCGCCGGGCGGCGCGGCAAGGAAAAGACGCTGACCGTCACCGAGGCGGGCCGCGCCGCCTGCGCGCGCTATCGCGAGGTGCGCGAGGCGCTGCTGACCCAGGCCGTGGTCGGCACCGGCATCGCGCCCGAGCGCCTGTCCGAGGTGGCCGCCGTGCTGCGCACCCTCTCCGGCCATTACGACCAGGCCGCCCGCGCCGCCGCGAGCCTTTGACACACCCTCACCTTCGCCCAATTCCGCGCCCGGCATGACGCGGGACCTTGGGCGGTCTATCCTGCGGATGCGGCAGCGATGGAATGCGCCATGTGGCTCGACGCGCGGGTTCCGTTTCGGGACGGCCCGGCTCCCGACGTGCGGGGCCTGGCTTTCCGCGCCTTCTGCCTGACCGGTGCGAAGGTCGGCGCGGAGGTTCGGTCCGTCGAGGAGAGCATCGCCGGTCATCTCCCCTTCGCCCAGTTGCGCCGCTTCCGCCGCGCGGGCGACCCGCGCCGCGTCCTGGTGGTGGCGCCGCTCGCCGGGGGATTTCCCATCCTGATGCGCGATCTGGTGGCCGGTCTGCTGCGCCATTCCAGCGAGGTCGCCGTCACCGACTGGCCGGATCCGCGTCATGTGCCCGCAAGGAGCGGCTTCACCTTCGAGGACAATTGCCTGGAGACCGCGCGCATGATGCGGGCCTGCGGGCCGGGGGTCCATGTGGTGGGAGTCTGCCAGGGCGTGGTCCCCGCCTTGTGCGCGGCCCTACTGCTGGCGGAGCAGGGCGAAACGCCCGCGAGCCTGACCTTGCTGGGCGGACCGGTCGATCCGACCTGCAACCCGACCCATCTCGACCAGGTTTTGACGCGGGGCACTCTTGCCGATTTCGAGGCGCTGATGGAGCGCGTCCCGCCGCCCTTCGACGGGGCGGAGCGGCTGGTCTTCCCGCGACGGCGGCAGATGCAGGCCTTCGCGCTCTATCTGTGGCGGCAGGGCCTGGCGGGCGAGGAACTGCCCTTCATGATGATGGCGGACCAGGGCGAAGACCCGGTGCTTTTCCCCCTGGCGCGGCTTTGCTGGGACATGATGGACATCCCGGCCGAGTTCTTCCTCAGCCACTTGGAGGCGGTGTTCCGCCGCTGCGCGCTCGCCGCCGGGACCCTGGAGATCGCCGGCCGCCGCGTCCGCCCCGAGGCCCTCACGCAGTGCGCGCTGCTGACCGGCGAGGCCGAGCGGGACGACATTTCCGCGCCGGGCCAGACCCGGGCGGCCCATGACCTGTGCCGCGCGCTATCGCGGGACCTGACGCGGCACGTACTGGTGCCGAATGCGGGGCATTTCTCGCTGTTCTACGGCAAAACCATGCGCGACCGGGTGCTGCCCGCCATCGCGCAGACCTTCGAGCGGGGCGAAGCGCACAGCTAGAGCATGCGCCGATCAGCCTGCACCGCAGGCTGATCGGATCACGCATTCTCTATCAAAGAGTTAGAGGGCGATTTACCGATCAGATTGTTTCAATCAGATCGGATCGCGCTCTAGCGCGTTGGCTTAGCGGACGTCCTTCACGCGAACCGGCGGCGGCATCGCGCGCAAAGGGGCTGATGTGGCCCTCAGCGCAGGGCAGCGGGCTGGGACACCGCCTGCACCGCCGCGCTGCTGTCCGGCGTCGCCGAGACCGGCGTCGCGGTCGGGGGCGCCGACACCGACGGCGCGGGGGTGGGCGCGGTCGGGCGGGGCTTGCGGGTCACCGCCATCACGTCCTTGATCACCTCCGCATGGAGGCTGTCCGCCTTCTCGATATTGAAGTGGTCGATGGAGCCCACATTGTCGAGATTGCGGTTG
Source organism: Aquabacter sp. (assembly GCA_030147645.1). Lineage (GTDB taxonomy): Bacteria > Pseudomonadota > Alphaproteobacteria > Rhizobiales > Xanthobacteraceae > Aquabacter. The sequence continues at coordinate 22,149 of JASBUY010000230.1, forward strand.
ACGATGGTGCCTTTGAAGCCGCGCGCGGCCACGAGCCGCTTACCGAAGCCGTTGTTCGACTGGTAATAATTGATGAAACGCCCGCCGCTGGCGCCCACTTCCGTCACGCCCACGGGATCGAACGTTATGACGAGACGCGGAGCCGTGCCGAGCGACGTCATGCGCTCCGCCATCTCCACCGCCGCGTCGGCCCCGAGCGAATGGCCGATAATGACGATGGGCGCGCGCCCACGCGACTTCGACCATGCCACCGCGTCCGAGGCGAGCACCTGCCACTGGCCGTATTCATAGACCTGCGCGTCAATGCCGCGCTGGCGCAGCTTCTCCGCCAGCGTGTCCATGCCGAGCGAGAAGATGTTGGCGAGGCCGCGCATCAGATAGACGCGCCCGACATATTGGGACGAGGACCCGCTCTGGGCCTGTGCCGTCTGGAGGGGCGTGACCAGAAGAAGAAGAGCCCCGAGGAGTACCCAAACGAACCGAACACCAGCCGTCATGATCTCACCGCCCGTTTCCTGTCCTCTTCTGCCCAACATCGGGTGAGCCGGCAACACGCAGGCGCGCGCTTGGTTGCACGCCCCAGGTCATGCCTCGACGGATTTTGGGCGCGCGTTGCCCCTTTGCATCACCCCGGCGCGTGCATCACACGCCACCTACCAGCAGAATGTGCAGGCTGCGCGGCCCGTGCGCACCGAGCAGCAGCGTCTGCTCGATGTCGGCAGAGCGCGAGGGACCGGTGATCCAGTTCACCGTTCGCGGCATGGTGCCGGGACCATAGGCGGCGCGCAGCCGGTCCCAGGCCTCTTCATATGTTCCCACCACGTCCCGCGCCCGCACCAGGATGAGATGGTGGTCGGGCAGCAGGTTCAGCGTGGAGGGATTGTCGGGTCCGGACACCATGATGGCCGTTCCCGATTCCGCAACACCCGCAAAGGCGTGCGAGAGCCCTGCCAGTTGCTTGCCGTCGGAGGGGCCGATCCACACGTCGAGGGTCGGCTCACTGCTCCAGGGCAGATCAGCGAGCCGCGCATCCTGGCCGCGCAGGACCGAGAGCGGCAGGTTGCGGGCGCGCAGATAGGCGGCCACCGCGCCGGGCACCTCGCTCGGGTCGGCCAGATGGTCGATGCTGCCCGCCGCCCCCACCACCATCCGCTTGAACAATTCGATCTGCTCGGCATGGGGCAGGTCGGCGCGGGCGGGAATGATGCCGCGCGGATGCCCGGCGATGCGGTCGGCCACTTCCTGGCGGCGCGGTGCCTCCTGGCCGGAGACGCCCAGAGCGCGGCGGACAGAGGCGAGGACGGTGTCGCGGGAACTCATGACGCTCTCCCGGATTTGCGGGCCTTCCACTGCGCCTGGAAGGTGCCGCCCTGGGGCGCGGGGAAGTCGCGCACCTTGGTCCAGCCGCCGGCGAGCGGCAGCGAGGCGAACCGGCCTTTCGCCCGGCCCGCCATGGCCAGCAGGCGCATGGCAAGGTCGGTGGCCGGGCGGTAGAGCCAGCCGCGCCGCGCCACGAACGACCAGATGCCGAGCCCGTAGCGCACGGGAGCGGGGGTCAGATGCCGCTCGAATTCCTTCTCGCGCCAATGCCGCATCAGCTTGGGCAGCGGGATGCGCACCGGACACACTTCCTCGCACCGCCCGCAGAAGGTGGAGGCATTGGGCAGGTTCGCGCCCTTCTCGATGCCGATCAGGGAGGGCGTGAGCACTGCGCCCATGGGGCCGGGATAGACCCAGCCGTAAGCGTGCCCGCCGACCGCATGATAAACGGGGCAATGATTCATGCAGGCGCCGCAGCGGATGCAGCGTAACATCTCGCGCAACTGCCCCGCGAGCATGGCCGAGCGGCCATTGTCCAAGATGACGACGTGATATTCGCCGGGTCCGTCCAAATCCTGCGGCCGGCGCGGGCCGGTGGAGAAGGTGGTGTAGACGCTCATTTCCTGGCCGGTGGCCGAGCGCGCGAGCACGCGCAGCAATTGGCTCACATCCTCCAGGGTGGGAACGAGCTTCTCCAGCGAGGCGAGCACGATATGCGTGCCAGGCAGGGTCTGGGTGAGGTCGCCATTGCCCTCATTGGTGACGATGATGGAGGTGCCGGTTTCCGCCACCAGGAAATTGGCACCGGTGATGCCCACATCCGCCGCGAGGAACTTCGCCCGCAATTCGCCCCGCGCCTCGGCGAGCAGGGCGGTCGGCTCGGTCAGGTTGCGCTCGGGCGGCAGATGAGTGTGCACGCGGCGGAAGTCCGCCTCCACCTGATCCTTATTGAGATGGATGGCGGGCGCGATGATGTGGGACGGCGCCTCGCCCCGGATCTGGATCAGATATTCGCCAAGATCGGTCTCCACCGGCTCGATGCCGCAGGCCACCAGATGGTCGTTGAGCCCGATCTCCTCGGAGACCATGCTCTTGCCCTTGGTCACGGTCTTCGCCCCGCGATCCCGGCAGATCCGGGTCACGATCTCGCGGGCTTCGGCCGCGTCCACGGCGAAATGGACGTGTCCGCCGGCCTCCTTCACCTTCGCCTCGAACCGCTCCAGATAGAGATCGAGATGGGCGAGGGTGTGGTTCTTGATGTCCCGCGCGGAATCGCGGAGCGCATCGAATTCCGGCAGCAGGTCGCGAGCCGCCGTGCGCCGGCCGATGAAGCCGGGGCCGACCTTCGAGAGTGCGGCCTGGAGCGGCGCGTCGTCCAAGGCGTGGCGGGCATTGTCCTTGAAGCGGGGAGACGTGATCTGAACGCTCATGAGCCCGCCTTTCGCGCGACGCCGATGGCGGGATCATCGCCCTGCCCGGCCAGTATCTCGGCCACGTGGCGCACGGCCACGTCCTTGCCCATGCGCTGGAGCTTGCCGGCCATGTTCATCAGGCAGCCGAGATCGCCGGCGAGCAGCGTGTCGGCGCCACTCGCCAGAATGTTCGCGGCCTTCTTCTCGACAATGGCGCCAGACACGTCGGGATATTTCACGCAGAAGGTGCCGCCGAAGCCGCAGCACACATCGGCATCGGGCATCTCGGAAAGTTCGAGCCCTTCGACCGATCCCAGCAGGAGGCGCGGCTGCGCTTTGATGCCGAGTTCGCGCAGGCCAGAACAGCTGTCGTGATAGGTGACTCGCCCGTCATAGCGTGCCGCGACCTGCGTCATGCCCCGCACATCCACCAGGAAGGACACGAGTTCGAACACCTTCGCGCAGAAGCGCTCAACGCGCGGCATCCAGTCCGGCTCGCCCACGAACAATTCGGGATAATGGGTCTTGATCATGCCGGCGCAGGAGCCTGACGGCACCACCACATAATCGAAGGTCTCGAAGGCGGCGATGGTCTGCTCGGCCAGGGCCCGCGTGGTGACGCGGTCGCCGGAATTGAAGGCCGGCTGGCCGCAGCAGGTCTGGCGCGGCACCTCGACCTCGCAGCCGGCCGCCTCGATCAAGGTGGCAGCGGCAAAGCCGACGCTCGGACGGATGGTATCGACGAGGCAGGTGGCGAACAGGCCCACCAGGGGCGGCCGCTGAGCGGAGGGTGATGGCATCGGTCTGGCGTCTTTTATGCGGCTCGCTGGCGTGGAGCCTTCACGGCCGGGCCGCGCAACGCGGCGCCGTCCTTGGTCCGACCTATAACATGGAGCGGTTCAAAAGAAACGCGCGGGCCCTTCGAGCCTGATTTGTCGATAGAGACCTTTCATGCCGATCTAGGGATCGATGCGCACGCGCGTTCCGGGACGCAGGCGCGCCACAAGGCGGCGCAATTCCGCCTTGGGCATGGCCACGCACCCTTCGGTCGGCGTCAGCCCTCCGCGGGCGACATGGATGAAGACCGCCGAGCCCCGCCCCTTCGTGCGGGGGCGCTGGTTGTGGTCGATGACGACCACCAGATCATAGAGCGCATCGTCCCGGCACAGGCGCTCGTGGCTCGCGGCAAAGGGCAACCGCACCGGGCGGTTATAATTGCGGTGCGCGGGGTCGTCGCACCAGCCATCGGCCGGCCCGATGGGATGGGCGGGAAGAGCGGTGCGCGGGCGCGGCCCGTGGTCGGCGCGATAGAGCAGGCGCTGTACGCGCCAGGTACCCGCCGGGGTACGCCCATCGCCCTCCCTTTTGTCGAAGGCAATGCCCGAACGCCCGAGCGCCACGGGAAAGGTGCGGCCCGCGACCGTCAGCAGGCCGCGATGCGGGGCGCCTGGCCGGCGACGGACCCGCAAAAGTGCGCTTCCCACAGGAGTGTGATCCATGACTCCCCACAATTTTACCATCAGAGAGTGAATTCCTTACGGAAATTTGCACCAATGGCCCCTCATGCTGTACTTGCGCGATTCGCCTGTCCGCAAGGGCAACGGAGGGATTGATGACCAATGCGTGGAAAATCCTGGTGGTCGAGGACGACCCGGAGCTGCGCGAGGCGTTGGTCGAACAACTCGCCTTGCAGGACGAGTTCGAGCCGATCCCCGTGGGCAGCGCCGGCGAGGCCATCGAGAATGCCAAGAACGGCGCCATCGACCTCGTGATCATGGATGTGGGTCTGCCCGACATGGACGGGCGAGACGGTGTGCGGCAGATGCGCGCCAACGGCTTCAAGGCCCCCATCATCATGCTGACCGCCCATGACACGGACAGCGACACGATCATGGGCCTGGAGGCCGGGGCCAACGACTATATCCTGAAGCCCTTCCGCTTCGCGGTGCTGCTGGCCCGCCTGCGCGCCCAGATGCGCAGCCATGAGGCGAGCGAGGACGCGGTCTTCGCCATCGGCCCCTACAGCTTCCGCCCCGGTGCGAAGCTGCTGGTGACGGACCGCGGCTCGAAGATCCGCCTCACCGAAAAGGAGACGGCGATCCTGCGCTATCTCTACCGGGCGGGCAAAAACCCGGTGGCCCGCGAGACGCTGCTTCAGGAAGTGTGGGGCTACAATTCCGGCGTGACCACCCACACGCTGGAGACCCATATCTACCGGCTGCGCCAGAAGATCGAGCCGGACCCCTCCGCTCCAACCCTGCTCGCCACCCAGGCGGGCGGCTACAAGCTCGTCCCGTGACCGGCGCGGGGGGCCTTCCAGCGTGAGCGATCCCAGCGCCGCGATCCTGCGCGAGGTGCCGGCCTTCGAGGCGCTTCCCGACGCGGCCCTGCAGGCTCTCTTCGCGGACGGGGAAGCGGTGACGCTGAGGACCGGGGAGACATTGTTCAAAACCGGAGAGACGGCAGAGGGCGGGCATGTGCTGCTCGCTGGACGGCTGGAGCTGTTCCTGGAGCAGGGCGCGCGCCGCAAGCGGCTGTGCGAGGTGCTGCCAGGCGCGCTGCTCGGAGAAAAAGGGCTGCTGATCGCAGCGACGCGCCCCTGCGGGGCCCGGGCATTGGAATCCGCGCGGCTTCTCTATATTCCCCGTCCACTGTTCCTGGCGGTGTTGGCAGATTTCCCGCAGGCCGCGCAGGCCCTGCGGGACCAATTCGCGGCGCGGCTCGCCGACACGATCGGGGCGCTCGATGCGTTCCGTGCCGAGAAGCTCTCAGGCCCGCCCCCCGGCCGGCGCTGATCCCTGCGTCACAGATCGAACTTGCGTCACAGATCGAAGGTGACCGCCACGGGCACGTGGTCGGACGGCTTGTCCCAGCTGCGCGCCTCGCGCAGCACCGTCATGGAGCGTGCCTTTGGGGCAAGCGCGGGATTGGCCCAGACATGGTCGAGGCGTCGCCCGCGGTCATTGGCGGTCCAGTCCGGCGAGCGATAGCTCCACCAGGTGAACAGCTTCTCCTGCGGGGGGACGAAACCGCGCATCACGTCCACCCAAGGGCCTGCCGCCTGGAAGCGGGTGAGGCGATCCACTTCGACCGGGGTGTGGCTGACCACGGTGAGCAACTGCTTGTGGCTCCACACATCCGCTTCCAGCGGGGCGATATTGAGGTCCCCCACAAGCACGCCATGGGCCTCGGGGTCGCGGGCGAGTTGCGGCAGGGGCTCCCAGGCGATCATCTCGTCGAGGAAAGCGAGCTTGTGCGCGAATTTGGGGTTGAGGTCGGGATCGGGAATGTCGCCCCCGGCCGGCACATAGAAATTATGGACCGTGAAGGGTTTGGCGAGGCCCGCCGCGGCGCCGAGCGTGACCGCCACATGGCGCGCGTCGCCCTTGCCGCAGAATTCCTGCTTCTCCACGCGCTCGAACGGCAAACGCGAGAAGGTCGCGACGCCATGCCAGCCCTTCTGCCCGTTCAGCGCGATGTGCTCGAAACCGAGGTCGCGAATGGCCTTGAGCGGAAACTTGTCGTCCTGGCACTTGGTCTCTTGGAGGCAGAGCACGTCCGGCTTCAGGCGCTCCACCGCGTCCTTCACGATTTCGAGGCGGATGCGCACCGAATTGATGTTCCAGGTGCAGACGGTGAGGCTCTTGGACAAGGCGGCACCCCAGATGGAGGGAGGCCAGACTTAACCTCGCCGACCCCACCTCACAAGACCGCCGGCCCCGGAGGTCTGCGCCCGGCGCGCGCGCGCGCCCGCCGACATGCCCGATTGCGCCTTGCCAGCAACCCCTTGCGCCCGCGATAAGACGGGCCACGCACACATAGAGGGAGGCTCCCATGTATCGTGACGTTCAGCTCCACATCGACGGACAGTGGCGCGGCGCGGAAGGGGGGCGCACCATCCCCGTGCTCAATCCCGCGACCGAAGAGGTGATCGGCACCGTCGCCCACGCCTCCAAGGGCGATCTCGACGCCGCCCTCGACGCGGCCGCGAAGGGCTTCAAGCTGTGGGCCAAGGTCTCGGCCTATGACCGCTCCAAGGTGATGCGCAAGGCCGCCGATCTGCTGCGCGAGCGCGCCGGCGACATCGCCCGCCTCATGACCCTGGAACAGGGCAAGCCGCTGGCGGAAGCCAAGATGGAGACCCTGGCGGCGGCCGACATCATCGACTGGTTCGCCGAGGAAGCGCGCCGTGCCTATGGCCGCGTCATCCCGGCCCGCGCCCAGGGCGTCTACCAGTTGGTGGTGAAGGAGCCGGTCGGTCCGGTCGCGGCCTTCACGCCCTGGAACTTCCCGATCAACCAGGTGGTGCGCAAGCTCTCCGCCGCGCTCGCGGCGGGCTGCTCCATTATCGTCAAGGCGCCGGAAGAGACCCCCGCCTCTCCGGCCGAGCTGATCCGCGCCTTCGTGGATGCCGGCGTGCCGGCCAGCGTCATCGGCCTCATCTATGGCGTGCCGGCGGAGATCAGCGAATATCTCATCCCGCATCCCGTCATCCGCAAGGTGACCTTCACCGGCTCCACCCCGGTCGGCAAGCAGCTCTCGGCGCTGGCCGGCGCGCATATGAAGCGCATCACCATGGAGCTGGGCGGCCACTCCCCGGTGATCGTGTTCGAGGATGCCGACGTGGACGCGGCGGCCAAGCAGATCGCGGCCGCCAAGTTCCGCAATGCCGGCCAGGTCTGCGTCTCGCCCACCCGCTTCATGGTGCAGGAGAAGGCTTACGACCAGTTCGTGGAGCGGTTCGTCGCCCACGCCAAGACCATCAAGGTGGGCAATGGCCTTGAGGACGGCATCCAGATGGGCCCGCTCGCCAATGAGCGCCGCGTGCCGGCCATCGAGGCGCTGCTGGCGGATGCCCAGCAGAAGGGTGCCGAGGTGAAGACCGGCGGCAGCCGTATCGGCAATAAGGGCTATTTCTTCGAGCCGACCGTGGTCACCGGCGTCACCCGCGAGATGCGCATGATGAACGAGGAGCCGTTCGGCCCGCTCGCCATGATCTTCCCCTTCTCGGACTTCGACGAGGCGGTGGAAGAGGCGAACCGGCTGCCCTACGGCCTTGCCTCCTACGCTTATACCCGCTCGGCCAAGACCGCGAATGCCATTGCCGCCTCGGTCGAGGCGGGCATGATGACCATCAACCATCTCGGCCTGGCGCTGCCGGAAGTCCCCTTCGGCGGCGTGAAGGATTCGGGCTTTGGCTCGGAAGGCGGCTCGGAGGCCATCGAGGCCTATCTGAACCCGAAGTTCGTGTCGCAGGCCGGCATCTGAAAACCCGGGTGGAGCCGGCGGGGCCGGCTCCACCCTTACTGCCGACGCGAGACGCGCCAAAAATATCCCTTTCCCCGATCGTCCGTCTTCCGTTATGTAGTTCAACCACACAACGAAGGAACACGCGCCTTGCCCATTGAAGCCCTGGTCAGCCTGAAGGCCGAGAGCCTTTCGCCCATCGGCCGGGAGCGCATTCGCCTGCTGGAGGCCGTCGCGCGCGAGGGCTCGATTACGGCCGGAGCCAAGGCGGTTGGCTTGACCTACAAGGCCGCCTGGGACGCGCTGGACGCCATGGCGAACCTGTTCGGGCAGCCGCTGCTGGAAACCCGCGCGGGCGGCAAGGCGGGCGGCGGCGCGCGCCTGACCCCCACCGGCATCAAGGTCATCGCCGCCTTTTCCCGGCTGGAGGGCGAAATGGCGCGCCTCGTGCGCCTGATCGAGCCCGAGCTTGCCGGAACCGGCATCTCCCCCCTCAACCTCATGTCGGGTTTCCTCATGAAGACCAGCGCCCGCAACGCCTTGCGCGGCACCATCTGCGACATCACCTCGGATGCGCTCGCCGCCGAGGTGGCGCTGCGCGTCTCCGCAGACACGGTGCTCTATGCCCTGGTGACCATGGAAAGCGTGCGCGATCTCGGCCTGTGCGTCGGTCGCGATGCGGTGGCGCTGGTGAAGGCGCCGTTCGTGGTGATCGCACCCGGAGAGGTCGCCCCGCGCGTGAGCGTCCGCAACTGCCTGCCCGGCACCATCGCGCGCGTCGAGACCGGCGCTGTCGGCGCTGAAGTCGTGCTTGAGATCGGCGAGGGCAAGACCATCGCCTCTTCCCTCACCGCCCGCAGCGTCGAGACGCTGGGCCTTGAACCGGGTCGCCCCGCCTTCGCCCTGGTGGACGCCGCCCACGTCATTCTCGCCATCGATTGAGGGGTTCGGCCCATGACGCATCACACCCGACTCAGCCATTTGGCCCTGACCCGTGCCGCCATGGCGGCCTTCGCAGGGCCCGCGCGCGCGGACGAAATCAAGGTGGCGGTGGCCGCCAATTTCACCGAGCCGGCGAAGCAGATCGCGGCGCTGTTCAAGGAGAAGACCGGCCACGAGGCGGTGCTGAGCTTCGGCTCGTCGGGCCAGTTCTACACTCAGATCACCCAGGACGCGCCGTTCGTCATCCTGCTCTCGGCGGATGATGAACGGCCGAAGAAGCTGGTGGCGGACGGGCTGGCGCTCGCCGACAGCCGCTTCACCTATGCAGTGGGCAAGCTGGTGCTCTGGAGCAAGACCGAGGGCTATGTGAAGGGCGAGGAGACGTTGAAGGCCGACGCCTTCAGCAAGATTTCCATCGCCAATCCCACCGCCGCCCCCTATGGCGCCGCCGCCATCGAGACGCTGAAGGCGCTGAAGCTCTACGACACGCTCCAGGCGAAGATCGTCCAGGGCAATTCCATCGCCCAGGCCTTCCAGTTCGTGGATACCGCCAATGCCGAACTCGGCTTCGTGGCGCTCTCGCAGGTCATCAAGGCCGGCGGCTCGCGCTGGCTCGTGCCTCAGTCGCTCTATACGCCCATTCTTCAGGATGCGGTTCTGCTGAAGAAGGGTGCGGACAGCGCCGCCGCCAGGGCCTTCCTCGACTTCCTCAAGGGGCCGGAAGCGCGCGGCGTGATCGAATCGTTCGGCTATGGCCTCGCCGCAGGCTGAGACAGAATGGAGACCCCGCTCGGCGATCTGTGGAGCCCGATCCGGCTGACGCTGGAACTCGCGAGCCTGACCACCTTCCTTTTGCTGGTGGTGGGCACGCCGCTCGCCTGGTGGCTGGCCCGCACCCACGCCTGGTGGAAGGAGGGTGTCGCGACCCTCGTGGCGATGCCGCTCGTCCTGCCGCCCACCGTCCTCGGCTTCTATCTGCTCATCGCGCTCGGCCCCTCGGGGGCCGGCACCGTCACGGGACCGCTGCTCGGGCTGCGCACGCTTGCCTTCACCTTTGAAGGGCTGGTCATCGGCTCTGTCTTCTATTCGCTGCCCTTTGTGGTCCAGCCCATCCGCAACGCCTTCGAGGCCATGGGAGAGCGGCCTCTGGAAGTCGCTGCGACCCTGCGCGCCTCGCCTTTCAAGGCGTTTTGGACCGTGGCGGTGCCGCTCGCCCGTCCCGGCTTTCTCACGGGCGCGGTGCTGGGCTTTGCGCATACCGTGGGCGAATTCGGCGTGGTCCTCATGATCGGGGGCAATATTCCGGGCGAGACCAAGGTGCTGTCGGTGGCGATCTATGACTTCGTGGAAAGCGCCCAATGGCGGGAGGCGCATATCCTGGCCGCCGGCATGGTCGTGTTCGCCTTCAGCGTGATCCTCGCCATGACGCTCATTCAGTCCCGCGCCGCGAAGGCCGGCGCATGAGCATCGCCCCGCCGCCCCTCGACTTCACCGCCGAGCCGCTGATTCGCGCGGCCTTCACCGGCGCGCTGGGGCGCTTCACGCTCGACGTGTCCCTTTGCGTTCCCGCCCGTGGGGTCACCGCCCTGTTCGGCCCCTCGGGATGCGGAAAGACGTCTGTTTTGCGCTGCATCGCCGGGCTGAACCGCCTGCCGGGAAGCTGCATCGTGGGCGGGGAGACCTGGCAGGATGAAGTTCGTTTTCGCCCGGCCCATCGGCGCCCGGTGGGATATGTCTTCCAGGAGGCGAGCCTCTTTCCGCATTTATCGGTGCGGCGAAACCTGACCTATGGCGCCCCCCGCGATCCAGCGCAGCATGGGATCGCCTTTGACGATGTCGTGCCCTTGCTGGGGCTCGGCCACCTGCTGGACCGTGCGCCCCAGAATTTGTCGGGCGGTGAGCGCCAGCGGGTGGCGGTCGGCAGGGCTTTGCTGTCGCAGCCGCGCCTGCTGCTGATGGACGAGCCGCTTTCCGCGCTCGACCGTGCCACCAAGGACGAGATCCTCCCCTTCCTGGAGCGGCTGCACGCCGCTTTGGACCTGCCGATGCTCTATGTCAGCCATGACATGGCCGAGGTGGAGCGTCTCGCCGACCATCTGGTCCTCATGGCGGAGGGCCGCATCACGGCGAGCGGCCCCCTGGCCGAGCTTCAGAGCGATCCCCGCCTGCCGCTGGCGGCGGCACGCGAGGCGAGCGTGAGCTTGGACGCCACCATCACGCGCCACGACCACGGCCTCACCGAACTCGCCGTGCGTGGCGGGCGGTTCCTGGTGCCGGGCACGGTCGGGCCGGTGGGCGCCCGGCGACGTCTGAGCGTGGTTGCGGGTGATGTGAGCCTCGCCCTTGAGCGCCCCTCGCCCAGTACCATCCTCAATGTCCTGGAAGGCCGCATTCTCTCCGCCGCGCCGCTACGGGAGGCGGAGATGACCGTCGTTCTGGGCCTCGGCACGTCAGGCGAGGGCGACCGGCTCCTGGCTCGCGTCACGCGTCGGTCCTGGGACCTTCTCAGCCTCGCGGAAGGCCGCACGGTCCATGTTCAGGTGAAAGGCGTCGCCCTGGCCCACCCCGCCCCGGTCTGACCTCTGGCGGTCAAAGACTGAGCCGGCGCGCCGCGCGCAGCGGCGTGGTGGCCGCGATCCGCGCCAAGGCCGGCGCCAGCGGCTCGCGCGCCACATTCATGTGGAAGGCGTTGGCGTGCAGCAGCGTCTGCGGCGTCTCGACCATCGCCACATGGCCGGGCCAGAACAGCAGGTCTCCGCGGGCGAACGGCCCGTCCAGCGACACCGGCTCGCCCAAAGCCGCCTCCTGCATGTCGCTGTCGCGTGGACAAGCGATGCCGCAGGCCGATAGAGCCATCTGCACAAGGCCGGAACAGTCGAACCCGAAAGCAGAGCGCCCACCCCACAGATAGGGCGTGCCGAGGAAGCGGCCGGCGACATCGACGAAATCGGCGTCCCGCGTGTCCATCGGCGCGAGATGGGCCGCAAAGAGGAAGCCGTCCGGTCCGCGCAGAAAGGAACCGCGCGCGTCGCTCATCCGCACCTGCGCCCCAAAAGGCAGGGTCGCGAGCGGCGGCAGCTTGATATCCGGGCCGGGAAACAGAAACGTGCGCGGCGCACAGACCCGGTGTGTGGCCGGTCCATCCTCGACGCGCAGCGCGTCGCTCGGCATGTAGCCCACATAGGAATCGCCGGCGAGCTGAACAAAGGACCAGCCCTCCGCGTCGCTGTCATAGACGGTGACGGCCTCTCCCAGCAGCGCCTCGGTGTCCAAGGGCGCGGTTGGGTGCGGATCGCGCCGAACCGGAGCCACCGGCACCGCCACGACACGCGCCTCCCCCGCCACATAGCGCGGGGCCTCCATGACGCCGCGCAAGGACTCCGCGGCAAAGTCCGCACGGGCGGGCGTCAGGCGCGGATCGCGGGTCATGCGCCATACCGCTCCGCCAGGAGCGCATCCAGAGCGCGGAGCGTCTGCGCCTCGCCCCCTTCCGGGCGGCCGGGCCGCGCCGAGGGGTTCCAGGCATAGATGTCGAGATGCAGCCAGGCCTTCGCGGCTTCGACGAAGCGCGACATGAACAGAGCCGCGGTGATGGAGCCGGCAAAACCGCCTGCGCCCGCATTGTTGATGTCGGCAACCTTGGAATCGAGCATGGAGAGATAAGGCTTCCAGAGCGGCATGCGCCACAGCGGATCGCCCTCCGCCTGCGCGTGCCGGGCGAGGTCGGCGGCGAGCGCCTCGTCATCCGTGTAGGCGGGGGGCAGGTGGGGGCCGAGCGCGACGCGGGCGGCGCCGGTCAGCGTCGCGAAATCCACCAGAAGCTCGGGCGCCTCCTCGTCCGCAAGGGCGAGCGCGTCCGCCAGCACCAGCCGGCCCTCGGCATCCGTATTGCCGATCTCCACGCTGATGCCCTTGCGGCTCTTCAGGATATCGCCGGGGCGGAAGGCGTCTCCCGCGATGGAATTCTCGACCGCCGCGATCAGCACCCGCAGCCGGACCTTCAGGCCGCGCGCCATGACGAGCCGGGCGAGGCCCAGCGCGTGGGCCGCGCCGCCCATATCCTTCTTCATCAAGAGCATGCCCGAGGAGGGCTTGATATCGAGTCCGCCGGTATCGAAGCACACGCCCTTGCCCACGAGCGTCACCTTGGGGTGATGCGCCTCGCCCCAGGTGAGATCGATGAGGCGCGGCGCGCGCGAAGCGGCGCGACCAACGGCATGGATCAGGGGGAAATTTTCGGTCAGCAGCGCCGCGCCTTCCACGGTGCGCACTTGCGCGCCGAAAGTGTCGGCCAAAGCGCGGGCGGCGCTCTCCAACTCGGCGGGACCCATATCGTTGGCGGGCGTATTGACGAGATCGCGCACCTGGAAGACGGCGGACAGCGTCCGCTCCAGGGCGGCGCGGTCCTCGTCGGCGCCGAGCTTGAGGCGGGCCAGTTCACCGGCCTTCTTGGCCTTGTAGCGGTCGAAGCGATAGGTGCCGAGCCCGAAGGCCAGGGCCGAGCGCGCAGGGAATGCGCCCTCCAGATGCACCACCCCTCCCGCCGGCAGAAGTGCGGGCAGCGCGCCGGCGGCAAAGCCGTCGCCGGTCGCGGGAAGGCCGAACAGAAACCCAGCGATTCCCCCGTCGTGATCGGGGAGCGCCAGCAGCTTCCCCGCCTCTCCCGTGAAGCCCGCGGCCTGCGCGAAGGCGCGGGCACCATCCGGCAGGTCCGCCAGGCCTTGGGCGGTTACGCCGAACACCGGCAGGCTCGGCGCGTCAGGGGCGGCGAAGCAATCGATCATGGCTTATCTCCTCCCGTTGGAGGTAGCACGGGGATGGCGAGCCGGGAATGGATCAGACCAGTGCGGCCATGAGCCCGGACTGGGGAAACAGCAGGAGGCCCGCGCCAGCAAGCGCAACCCCATAGGGCAGCGAGGGAAAGCGGCCGCTGGCGCGATGATGGTTCCAGGTGGCGACCACCACCAGAACGAGGCCGATGCCGGCGCATACCAGCGCGAAGGCGGGCAATTGCGCGGGATCGAGCCAGAGCGCGAGCGCACCCGCAAGCTTCGCATCCCCCGCGCCAATAATGTCCTGCGCGAACAAAGCGAAGCCGGTGCCGAGCACAGCGAGCGCCGCGAGAAGGCGCGCGGGAATATCGGGCACAGCCGCCGTGAGGCAGAGCAGGGCGAAGCCCAGCGCCAGCAGCGCGACTACGGCATTGGGAATGATCCGCCCGATCAGATCGCTCGATATGGCGAGGGCCAGAGCGGCGGGAAACAGGAAATTCACCAGAAGAGCGGGCACGAGCGCGCTCATGGAACGCCTCAATTCCCGGCGACGGCGCTTGCCGCCTTCATGCGCACCAACGCAAAGCCGACCTGCGTCAGCACGGTCACGATGGCGATGGACAGCCCGGCCGCGATGAGCCCGTATTCCAGAGCGGTCGAACCGCGCT
>JASBUY010000240.1 GCA_030147645.1 Aquabacter sp.
TCCGCCTCGAATTCGGCGGTCCGGCCCAGCGCGGCATAGAAACTGCGCCATTGCTTGTCGTTGTAGAGTAGCGCGCAGATATAGCCGTCGCTGGTGCGATAGGGCCGCCGGTGCTTGGTGAGGAGGCGGGGATATCCGCCCTCGTCCAAAGGCGGATCGAAGGTGAGGCCGCCCAGATGATCGGCGGCGATGATGCTCACCAGCGTCTCGAACATGGGCACGTCCACCCGCTGGCCTTCGCCCGTCTTGGCGCGATGCACCAGAGCGGCGCAGATGGCGCCGACCGCCGCGAGGCCGACGATCCGGTCGGCGATCGCCGAGGGCACATAGCGCGGGCCATCGTCGCTCACCTGCGCAATCAGCCAGGGAATGAGGCTCGCGCCCTGAATGAGGTCGTCATAGGCCGGGCGGGCCGCATAGGGACCGCCCTGGCCATAGCCGAACATACCCGCATAGACGATGTCGGGCCGCACCGCGCGCAGGTCTTCATAGGAGAGGCCGAGCCGCGCCATGGCCTGCGGGCGGATATTGTAGGCGATCACGTCCGCGCTTTCGGCCATGCGCAGCAAAGCGGCCCGTCCGCCTTTGCTTTTCAGGTCCAGGGCGACACTGCGCTTGGACCCGTTGGCGTTCAGGAACAGCCCACCCATGCCGGGCGTGCGTCCCGGCCCGATCAGGCGCACCGGATCACCCTGGGGCGGCTCCACCTTGATGACGTCCGCGCCCATCTCGCCCAGCATCTGGGTGGCGGAGGGACCCATCATCACGGTGGTCAGGTCGAGGATACGGGTTCCTGAAAGCGGGCCCACGGCGGTCCTTCCCTTCTTGGTCCGAGGCCGGGGATCGCGCTGCGCCGCCGGCTGGACTTTCAAGGAGCTAAAGGACATGGTGTTTTTCGTCAATACGATTAAATAAATCATATATATGATTAAGAGGAGGCGAGGTGATCACTCTCGAACAGACGGGACCGGCGGCCGTGATCACCTTCCGCCGGCCCGAGGCGATGAATGCCTGGACCGCCGCCATGCGCTCGGACCTCATCGCGGCCATGGCGCAGGCGGACCGCGACGAGAGCGTGCGGGCGATCATCTTCACCGGTGCGGGCGAGCGGGCGTTTGGGGCCGGTCAGGATCTGCGGGAAGCGGGGCCGGGCCTTGCCGAACTGGAGGGGTGGATTGACCAATGGGCGCGGCTGTTCACGACGCTGCGCACGCTCTCCAAGCCCTCCATCGCCGCGCTGAACGGCGTCGCCGCCGGCTCCTCGTTCCAGTTTGCGCTGATGGCTGATTTCCGCGTGGCCCATGACGGCGTGCGCATGGGCCAGCCGGAGATCAAATCGGGCGTGGCGAGCGCCATGGGTCCGTGGATCATCCGCGAATTGCTGGGCCCCGCTTATGCGGCCGATCTCTGCCTGTCCGGGCGCATCATGGACGGCGCCGAATGCCAGCGGCTCGGCCTGTTCAATCGCGTGGTGGCGCAGGGCGAGGTGCTTGTGGAGGCCCTGCACCTTGCACAGGAGCTTGCCGCCCTGCCGAGGGAGGCCATGCGCCTAACCAAGGCGCGTCTCGCCAGCCTCTCCGAGGCGGGTTTTCAGGACGCATTCGACCATTGGCGCCGCATGTTGCGGGAGACCCTGGCGGGCGCGGAGCAGGGGTGAGGTCTATTCTCCGGCCGGGGCACCGAGATGATGAGCGGTACGATCGCGCAGCAGCGCCACCAATTCGTCGGTGCGCTCCAGCAGAAGGGAGGAGAGGCCGCCAATGCCGATGGCGACGGGATTGTCCGGTGCGGTCCCGGGGATCAGCACGCAGACGATGCCCGCGCCGGGGGCGATGCGGTCCACCGAGCGCGAATAGCCGCGCCGTCGGATCGCCTCCACTTCCTCCATGACCGCATGGAGCGGCACGCGCTGATGCTCTTCGCGCAGCCGCGCCGCGCGCGCCACCCGTCGCGCGATCTCCGCGTCGTCCATGGCCGAGAGCAGCATCAGGCCGACGCCCGAAGCCTCGATGGGCCGCGTGGTGCCGCGCGCGATATGCAGGCGCATGGGGTTGGTGGCGGGGATGGCCTCGGCATAGATGGCATTGCAGTCGCTGGGAATGCCGAGAAGGATGGTCTCGCCGGTCCTCTGGCTGAGGTCGCGCATGAGCTTGTGGAGGCGGGTGTCCGACAGGCGCGTGTCGAGCCAGCGGCCGAGCATGGCGACACGGTCGGTCGGCACCACCTTGCGCTCCTCCGCTTCGGCGAGGTAGCCCTGCTCGATCATGGTGCGCACCAGCATGGAGGTGCTCGACTGAGGATAATTCAGCGCCTTGGCCAGGTCCGAGACGCTGGCGGGGCGCTCGATGGCCGCGAAATGCTCCAGCACTTCCAACACCCGGAGCGCGGACTTGACCGGGGCTTGGGCGCCCTTGGGGCTGCGGGGACGGGGCATGTGAAATCTCCGACCCTTTAATCCGATATATGATTAAAAAAATCAAGTTGACGAATAAAATGCCGGCGCCATGGTCAGCGGCCGGTCTTAAAGCGCAGGAGGAACGCCGTGGAGAAGGACCCCATCGTCATCGCGGGCATGGCGCGCACGCCGCTCGGCGGGTTTCAGGGCGCGTTGAAGGATATGGGCGCACCTGCGCTCGGCGCCGTCGCCATCACGGGCGCGCTCGCCCGGGCTAGCGTCTCCGCCGATGACGTGGACGAGGCGCTCATGGGCTGTGTCCTCTCCGCCGGCCTCGGACAGGCGCCCGCGCGCCAAGCGGCGCTCGGCGCGGGCCTGCCGCAGAGCGTGCCCTGCACCACCATCAGCAAGGTTTGCGGTTCCGGCATGAAGGCGCTCATGGTCGCCCATGACCTGATCGCCGCCGGAAGCGCACATGTCGTGGTCGCGGGTGGCATGGAGAGCATGTCCAACGCGCCCTATCTGCTGGACCGGGCGCGCGCCGGGATGCGCCTCGGCCATGGGCGGGTTCTGGACCACATGTTCCTCGACGGCCTGGAGGACGCCTATGACAAGGGCCGCCTCATGGGCACCTTCGCGGAAGACACCGCGCAGCATTACCAATTCACCCGCGAGGCCCAGGACACCTTCGCCCTGCGGTCGCTGGAGCGCGCCCGCGCGGCGGCCGAGCAGGGCCGGTTCGCCTTGGAAATCGTCGCTGTGACGCCGCCCAAGGGGGCGCCGCTGGAGGTGGACGAGCAGCCCCGCACCGCCAAGCCCGAGAAGATCCCGACCTTGAAGCCGGCCTTCCGCGAGGGCGGGACAGTGACGGCCGCCAATTCCTCCTCCATCTCGGATGGCGCCGCCGCGCTCGTGCTCATGCGCCTGTCGGAAGCGGAAAAGCGCGGCGCGACGCCGCTCGCCATCCTGCGCGGCCATGCCGCCCATGCGCAGGCCCCCGCCTGGTTTACGACGGCTCCCGTCGCAGCCATTTCCAAGCTTCAGGACCGGCTCGGTTGGACGCGGGAAGATGTGGACCTCTACGAGATCAACGAAGCCTTTGCCGTGGTGACCATGGCGGCGCAGAAGGACCTCGGCCTTCCCGACGAAAAGGTGAATGTCCATGGCGGCGCCTGCGCGCTCGGCCATCCCATCGGGGCCTCCGGCGCGCGCATCGTTGTGACGCTGCTCGCCGCGCTGGAAACCTATGGCATGAAGCGCGGCATCGCTTCCCTGTGCATCGGCGGCGGGGAAGCCACCGCCGTCGCCGTCGAACGCATCGCCGCCTGAAGGAGCCCATCATGCAGGTGAACAACATCCCCGCCATCGTCACCGGCGCGGCCTCAGGCCTTGGCGAAGCGACCGCCCGCGCCCTTGCCGCGCAGGGCGCCAAGGTGGCGCTGCTGGACCTCAATGCGGAGCGGGTCGCTGCAATTGCCGGAGAGATTGGCGGCATCGGCATCGGCTGCAATGTGACCGACGCGGGGAGCGCGGAAGCTGCCGTGGATCAGGCCCGCGCGGCCCATGGTCCGGCGCGCATCCTGGTGAATTGCGCCGGCATCGCCCCGGCCGCCAAGGTGGTGGGCCGCAAGGGCGTCATGCCGCTCGATCAGTTCCGCACCGTGATCGAGGTGAACCTCATCGGCACGTTCAACCTTCTGCGCCTGGTGGCGGCGGGTGCGTCGGAGCTGGAGCCGCTGGAGGACGGTGAGCGCGGCGTGATCATCTCCACCGCCTCCATCGCCGCTTATGAGGGCCAGATCGGCCAGGCGGCCTATGCGGCGTCCAAGGCGGGCGTGGCGGGCCTGACGCTTCCGGTGGCGCGCGAACTGGCCCCGCTCGGCATCCGGGTCTGCGCCATTGCGCCGGGCCTGTTCGGCACGCCCATGCTGCTGTCCATGCCGCAAGAGGTGCAGGACAGCCTCGGCGCCTCGGTGCCCTTCCCCTCGCGCCTGGGTCGGCCGGAGGAATATGCGCGCCTCGCGCTGCATATCGTTTCCAACCCCATGCTCAATGGCGAGGTCATCCGCCTCGACGGCGCCCTGCGCATGGCGGCGAAATAGCGCCGCTCATCCGCCGAGCGGCTGGGCGCCGCGCGCCACCAGGGCCGCGCCCAGCGCCTTCGCCTCCTCCTCCAGGATGGCCACCAGACGCGCGCGGCGCGGGGCGCGCATGCGCTCGCTGATGGCGGCGATGGAGAGCGCGGCGAGCGGCTGGCGGCGTGTCTGGCCCGGCACCGGCACGCCGACCGCACACATGCTTTTCAGCACCTGCCCGTCATTGAAGGCATAGCCCTCCTCGCGGCTGCGCCGCACCAAGGCGGTGACATTCTCCACCGCCATGGCGGGATTGGAGGGAAAGCGCCGCGCATTGCGTGCCACCAGATCCTCCATCTCGGCGCGCGGCAGGAAGGCGAGCAGCGCCAGAGCCCCGGCGCCGATTCCGAGGGGCCGACGGTCGCCGATATTCAAGGTCAGCGCCTTGATGGGGAAGGCACCTTCCTGCCGATCCACGCAGATGGAATCCGCGCCGCTTCGGATGGAGAGAAACACCGTGTCCTCGGTCTGCTCCGCGATCCGCACCAGATGCGGCCGGGCCAATTCGCGCAGATTGAAGCGGTTCATGGAGGCCGAGCCGAGCGCGAGAAAATCCATGCCCAGGAAGAACAGGCCGCTCGCGGGGTGGCGCTCCACGAATCCCTCGGCTCGAAGCGCGCCTAGGATCCGGTAGAGGGTGGAACGGTTGAGGCCGGACGCGTCCTCCAGATCCTGAAAGCTCATGCCGCTCGCATAATTGGTTGAGGCGAGCAGACGCAGCACCCGCAGCGCCCGCTCGATGCTCTGCGTGCCCTCCCGCTGGGGAACTTTGGCTGGCGGCGGAGGCGGGAGGGTGCGGCTTGGCATTCACTGTCCCATGATTTGATACGCCCTGTCCATATTATGAGAAATACACCGCAAAGGTTTGGAATGAAATGCTTTCCTCTCCCTCCCATCCGCCTTGGGCTTAAGGTGGAGGCAGAAAAAGATTGCCTGAGAGCATCGTTTGGGGAGGACAAGAATGCGTTTTACGAAACGGATCATGGGCGTGGCCGCGCTCGGTCTCGCCGCCATGGTGGCGGGCGGCGCGGCGGCGCAGACCAGTGATTATCCCACCCGCCCCATCCGCCTGGTGGTGGGCTTTTCGCCCGGCGGCCCGACCGACATCGTCGCGCGCCTGCTCGCCGCCAATATGGGCGCGACGCTCGGCCAGAACATGGTGGTCGAGAACAAGCCGGGCGCAAACAGCAACATCGCCGCGACCGAAGTCGCCAATGCCAAGCCCGACGGCTACACGCTGCTGTACAATACGTCGTCCATCGCCATCAGCCCGGCGCTGTACAAGAATTTGTCCTATGACGTGAAGACGTCGCTGACCCCGGTCGGCCTCAGTGCCAACGTACCGATCGTGCTGGAGGTCAATCCCAAGCTTCCGGTGAAGAACATCAAGGACTTTGAGACCTACTTCAAGCAGGAGCAGGGCAAAGGCACCTACTCCTCCACGGGTAACGGCTCCATCACCCAGCTCGCCGCGGCGCTGGTGTTGAATAA
>JASBUY010000241.1 GCA_030147645.1 Aquabacter sp.
CTACCTGATGGGCGAGCGCGGGGATTCCAACGGCTGCGTGTCCTTCAAGGATTATGACAAATTCCTTGAAGCGTATAAGCGCGGTGAGGTGACCCGCATCATCGTCGTCGCCGCGTTGGCCAACCCGCCCCCGCCCGCACCAGACGCGAACCCGCTGCTGGCCTGGCTCGCCGGAAAGGGCCGCTGAGCGGCCCCGGCCGGCGACCCGCTCACCGGCGCGGCATGATGGGACGACGTCCGTGGGACGCGTTGCGCTTCACCAGCACGACGATGGCCGCGTGGATGAGCAGCGAAACCAATAGCCCAACGACATGCTGGTCCGCTCGCGCCGGGATGAGCATGAAGCTCACGATCGCAAAGGGAATGAAGCAGACCGCGCCGGTCACCAGACCCGGATTATAGCCCTTGAAGTGCGCGGCCATGCCGACATGGGCGATGCCGTTCACGAGGATGAGATAGGCTGCGGACAGACCCCAGCCCGGACCGAACGCCGCCGCTGCATAAAGCGAAAGGATATTAAGTCCCCACACACCCGGCAGGTTCACCCACAGCACGTCCGCCACCGTCAGCGCCTCGACGCCGCCGAAGACGGTATTGTTCACATAGGACCGAAACCGGTCGCCCCAATGCTCTTCGAGCTGATGCAGCATGTAGAGCGGCGATGCCAGGAAGACCATGAGCATGGCTCGGTCCGCCGCAAAAAAGGGCACGAGCAGAATTTGCAGGCCCGCCATGAAGAGCGCACCGGCCACCCAATGCGCCTGAAGCCAATTTTTCATCATCCCAGCCCTCCCTGAACCCCTGCCAAGGAGTTTGGCATAAAAAGCTTGCGCGAAGTTGTATCCAGAGGGGCGGCCGGCGAGGGGCGCGGGATAGGGGCATGCCATTGGGCGGTTGAGCTTTTCCGCGCGAGGTCTTACCCAAGGTTATTCCCTCGCGGCCATGTCTCAGGAGGGCGCGCCCATGGATGAAAAGACTTACGCGCTGGCACAGGATCCGCATGCCTTGCCGGGCCTGCCCGACGATTTCTGGTCGCGCTTCACCAGCCGCCGCGTGAGCGTTGGCGGCGTTGCCATCCATGCGGTGACCGGCGGTGACGGACCTGCCCTTCTCCTCATCAGCGGGTGGCCGCAGACATGGTATGTCTGGCGATTCCTCCTCCCGTCCCTCGCCAAGCATTTCAGCGTGGTCGCGGCGGAACCGCGCGGACTCGGCCTTTCGGACAAAGTGGACGGCGCCTACGACACGGCGACGCTTGCAGCAGATTTTGCCGGCCTCATGTCGGAGCTTGGCCATGAGCGTTTCGCCGTGGTCGGGCACGATATCGGCATGTGGATCGGCTATGCGCTGGCGGCGGACTTTCCGGCGCGGGTGGAGCGCCTCGCGGTTCTGGATGCCAATATTCCCGGCGTCCTTCCCTCCCCGCCTTTGTTCAGCGAAGCGGCTTTGAACCGGCGGCTCTGGCACTTTGCCTTCAACCGGCTGGATTCGCTCAACGAGCGAATGGTGGAAGGCCGCGAGGACATCTATTTCGGCGATCAACTCGCCTCCAAGGGCGCGACGCCGGATGCCATTCCGCCGGAGGTCGCCGAAATCTATATCGCGCCGCTGAAGGTGAGCCGGCAGGCGCTGCATACCTGCTTCGAGTTCTATCGCGCCATCGAGATGAACATTGCGCTGAATGCGCGCCGCAAGGAGCAGCTGTTGGACATTCCGGTCCTCGCCATTGGCGGCGCCTTGGGACTCGGTGACCGTGTGGGCGAGCAGATGAAGCTGGTGGCGCGGGATGTCACCGCCCTCACCCTTCCGGGATGCGGCCACTACGTGCCGGAGGAAGCCCCCAAGGAAACCCTGGACGCCCTCCTGCCCTTCCTCTCGGCGCTGTGACCGCCCCCAGGGCCGCACAGGCAGCCCTGGGGAGCGGAGGCTAAGGTCAGGCCGCAG
>JASBUY010000245.1 GCA_030147645.1 Aquabacter sp.
GCCGGTGACCAACACCTATATCGTCGCGGTCTTCATCGCCGTACTCGCGGCCCTGGTGCCGCTGGACGTTCTGGCCAACCTCACCAGCATGGGCACGCTCATCGCCTTCGCGGTCGTGTCGGGCGGCGTCATCATCCTGCGCCGCACCCGCCCCGATCTCCCGCGCGGCTACACGGTGCCGCTGTTCCCGTTCGTTCCCATCGCCAGCATGCTGTTCTGCATCTATCTGATCAGCCAGCTGCCCTGGGACACCTATCTGCTGTTCGCGGTCTGGATCACGGTCGCGATGATCATCTATTTCGGCTACTCGTTCCGTAATTCCGTCCTCGCCAAGGCCGGGAGCGCGCAATGAACTATCTCATCGGCTATGCGCCGGACCGGGGCGGCGCGGACGCGCTGGCGGTCGGGCGCATGATGGCGCTGGCGGGCGATGTGCCCGTCACCGTCTGCGTGGTGACGCCCGAAACCTGGGGCTATCCCTCTCCGGCCGCCGTGGATGCGGAATACAAGCAGTTCCTCGGCGAATATTCCCGCAAGGCGCTGGCACGGGCGAAGGCTTATCTCGGCGATGCGGTGCAGGCGGACTATATCGCCATTGCCGCCGACAGCGCCTCCAAGGGCCTGTCGCGCGTCGCCAATGAACTGAACGCCTACCTCACCATCGTCGGTTCGGCGCGCGATGGAAAGAAGATGCGGGCGGGCCTCGGCTCTACCGCCTCGGGCGTGCTCGCGGGCACCAAATGTCCAACCCTGATGGCCCCGCTCGGCTATGCGGCCAATGCGCCGAAGAAGCTGGAACGGGTCACCTGTGCTTATTCGGACGACCGACAGGGCGCGGCCACCCTCGCGGTCGCCCTGGATCTGGCCCGGGCCCATAAGGTGCCGCTGCGCCTCGTGACCTTCGTGGTGCGGGACAATCAGATGTACCCGTCCAATGTGGGCTACGATATCGAGCACATCGTCTCGAATACCTGGCGCAAGCAGGCGGTCGAGGCGCAGAAGGCCGCGCTGGCGGATCTGCCGTCCGACGTGGAAGGCACCTGCGCCATCGGCGACGGGCCGGACTGGAAGCGCGCCATCGCGTCCGTGGGCTGGCTGTGGGGCGATATCCTGGTGGCGGGCGCGCACCACGAGGGCGGCGTCACCGCCTTCCTGTTCGGCTCCGCCTTCACCCGCCTGCTGCGCTATGCGAGCGTGCCCATCGTCGCGGTGGATTAACGAGAAGGGGCGGGCCTGCCCGCCCCTTGCTCCCCTGAGTGCAATCAGACCACCTGCATGTCGGCGTCGAGCCCGAGATCCAGGATGGGCGCGCTGTGGGTCAGCCAACCGCAGGAAATGAAGTCGACCCCGGTCGCGGCGATGGCGGGGACGCTCTCCAGCGTCACCCGGCCTGAAGCTTCGGTCACGGCGCGCCCCGCCACCCGCGCGACCGCCGCGTGCAGCAGGTCCGGGCCCATATTGTCGAGGAGGATGGCATCCACCCCAACGTCGAGGGCTGCCTCCACCTGATCGAGCGTGTCCGCCTCGACCTCGATGCGCACCAGATGACCAACCTGCGAGCGTGCCGCCTGCACTGCCGCGCGGATGCCGCACGCGACCGCGATATGGTTGTCCTTGATGAGCACCGCATCGTCCAGGCCGAAGCGGTGATTGGCCCCGCCTCCCGCGCGTACCGCATATTTCTCCAGCGCCCGCAGGCCCGGCGTGGTCTTGCGGGTGCAGGTGATGCGGGCATGCCCATGCCCCCGCGCCGCCGCGACCAGCTTCGCGGTGGCGCTCGCGATGCCAGAGAGGCGGCAGGTGAAATTGAGCGCGACCCGCTCTGCCGAGAGGATGGCGCGTGCCTCGCCCTCCACCCGCAGCACCGCCATGCCCGCTTCGAGCGGTGCGCCCTCCGGCTGCAGACGGGTAATGGCCAGGCCCGGTCCCATGAGGCGAAACGCTTGTTCCGCGAGGTCGAGGCCCGCCAGCACGCCGGCTTCGCGGGCGACCATCAGCGCGCGCATCTGGGTGCCGGAAGGAATGACCGCGTCGGTGGTGATGTCTCCGGCGCGGCCGAGGTCTTCCCGCAGCGCCGCGCGCACCACGGGCTCGGTGAGGAGGGGAGGAAGCGGCGAAAGGGTCATGCGACATCCTTGATGGCGAGGCCAGGGCCGGTCGGTGCGGCGGCAAGGGACGTGATGCCGGTGGCGGCGAGGAACTGATGGAGGGTGAGGTCGCCATGGCGGGGCGCGCCGGTTTGCGGAAAATCGCGACGCCAATGTCCGCCCCGGCTTTCCGTTCGGTTCAGCGCGCCGAAGGCGATGAAGGCGGCCACCAAAGCCGCGTCGTCCTGCGCCACCTCTGGCAGGAGGCCGTCCAGAAGATCGCGTAGGCCAGAGGCGGTCCTCACCACCCCTGCCTTTTCATCCATGAGCGCCCCGTGGGACCAGAGGCGCCGCGTGGTTGAGACCGGGCTGCGATCCGGCGGCCTGCCTGGGGCGCGCGATGGAGGTGCGGAACAGGCCCGGATGTCGTCCGCGATCCAGCGCGCGAAGGCGAGAGCCTCCAGCAGGGAATTGCTCGCGAGGCGGTTGGCCCCGTGAAGCCCGGTGGCCGCCACCTCGCCGCAGGCATAAAGGCCGGGCAAGGACGCGCGGCCCCGCGCATCCACCTTGATCCCGCCCATGTGATAATGGGCCGCCGGCCGCACGGGAATGAGGTCGCGCTCCGGGTCGATGCCGTGGCGCAGGCAAAGCGCATGCACCGTGGGAAAGCGGCGGGGGAGGTCCGGAACAGCGGTGCCACGCGCATCCAGAAAGACCCTGGTGCCCATGGTGATGCGGGTGTGAACGGCGCGCGCCACCACGTCCCGCGCGGCAAGATCACCGCCCGCAATGTCGGCCATCACCGCATTGCCGTCTTCGTCCACGAGGCGGGCGCCCGCGCCGCGCAGAGCCTCGGTCACCAGGGGCAAAGGCCAGGTGCCGACAGCAAGGGCCGTCGGGTGGAATTGCACGAACTCCATGTCGCGCAGCACCGCGCCCGCGCGCGCCGCGAGCGCAAGCCCTGCGCCGCGCGCGCCGGGCGGGTTGCTGGTGGAGGCATAGAGCGCACCCAGCCCCCCGGTCGCCAGCACCACGGCGCGCGCCGGCAAGAAGGTCGGTGTGCCCCCATCGTTGCTGCACCAGAGGCCGGTCACGCGGCCGTCGGAAAGCGCAATTTGCCTCGCTGTGCCAGTGAGGCGCGTCACATGCTCGGCGGCGTTGAGCCGCTCCAGCAGGGTGCCCAGCACCCGGCGTCCCGTGGCGTCTCCACCGGCATGCAGGATGCGGGGTCTCGCATGGGCCGATTCCAGGCCGAAGGCGAGGGAGCCGTCGCCGTCCCGGTCGAGATCGACATCCCAGGCGAGCAACTGGCGCACCACATCGCCCGCCGCGCCCGTGACCTGCGCGACGCATTGCGGGTCGCACAGGCCCGCACCGGCAGCGAGGGTGTCGCGCGCATGGCGGTCGGGATGATCGCCCGGCGCCAACGCCGCCGCGATGCCGCCTTGCGCCATGGCGCTCGCGGCATGGCCGGCGCCTGCGGGCGCCACAAGGAGCACGGGCAGTGGTGCGAGATGGAGCGCGCAGGCGACCCCGGCGAGCCCCGCGCCCACCACGATCACCCGGTCTTCTGCTGCTCTTGCGCGTCCAGGCTGGCCGGTGCCCATGTCAGCGGATCTCCAGCATGCGCGTGACGCTGGCGCGCGCGGCGGGGAGGATTGCGGGGTCCACCTCCACTTGCGGGGCCAGGTGTTCCAGCGCGGCGCGGATGTTCGCCAGCGTGATCCGCTTCATGTGCGGGCAGAGATTGCAGGGTTTGACGAATTCCACTTCGGGATAATGAATCGCCACATTGTCGGCCATGGAGCATTCGGTGACGAGGGCAACCCGTGCCGGGCGCTCGCTCGCGACATACCGCACCATCTCGGCGGTCGAGCCGGAAAAATCCGCCGCCACCACCACGTCGGGCGGGCATTCGGGATGGGCGATCACGGTCACGTCCGCGTGGATGTCGCGGATGTCCGCGATGTCTGCCGGGGAAAAGCGTTCATGCACCTCGCAGCGGCCATCCCAGGCGATAATCTCCACATGGGTCTGCGCGGCGACGTTCCGCGCCAGATACTGGTCGGGGATCATGATGACGCGCGGAACGCCGAGCGCTTCCACTACGGCCTTGGCATTGCCCGACGTGCAGCAGACGTCCGATTCCGCTTTCACGGCGGCCGATGTGTTCACATAGGTTACGACCGGGACGCCGGGATAGCGGGCCTTGAGCGCACGTACATCCGCTGCCGTGATGGACTCGGCCAGCGAGCATCCCGCGCGTTCGTCCGGGATCAGGACCATTTTCTCGGGATTGAGGACCTTGGCGGTCTCGGCCATGAAATGCACGCCTGCCACGAGGATCACGTCGGCGTCGGTCTGCGCCGCCTCGCGGGCCAAAGCGAGGCTGTCGCCCACGATATCCGCTACCGTGTGGAAGATCTCCGGCGCCTGATAATTGTGCGCCAGCAGAAGCGCGTTGCGCTGGCGCTTCAACTCAAGGATGGCGCCGATATCCTCGGCGAGGATCGGCCATTCCAGCGGCGGGATGTGGCGCGCCACCTTCGCGTATAGCTCCGGATAGGGCAGGGGCGCGCCGGTTCCGGCGGTTCGAGCAAGCATGGCGGATCACTCCCTATATGCTCGGTCTGAGCATAAATGGCGTCAAAAAAGGGCCGGTCGAAAGCCGGCTTTATTCCGTTATGCTAGGAGTGAGCATAAGGGGGTGTCAAGGGGGGAGGCCGCCGGGGCGGTCGGCCTCAGAGCAGCCCTTCGACGACGCCGACCAGGCGCTCCAGATCCTCCGGGCGGGAGAGCCGGTGGTCGCCATCCTTCACCAGGGTGAACACCACATCGTCTTCCGCGAGGCAGGAGACGAGCCGCATGGCATGCTCCCACGGAACGTCCGTGTCGCGCGCGCCCTGGAGAATGCGCACGGGACACCCAACGCCGAAGGGCTTGCCGAGCACCAGATGCGCGCGTCCGTCCTCGATCAGCGCGCGCGTGATGACATAGGGCGCGTCGCTATAGTCGGACGGTCGTTCAAAACGGCCGGTCTCCAGGATGCGGGCCTTCACCTCGGGCGAAAAGCGCTCCCACATGAGCGTCTCGGTGAAATCAGGTGCGGGTGCGATCAGGACGAGGCCGGCCAAGCGGTTCTCGCCCAGCGCCGCGAGCCGGCGCGCCAGGAGCAGCGCGATCCAGCCGCCCATGGAGGAGCCCACCAGGATTTGCGGCCCCGTGGTCTTTGCGGTGAAGACGGCGCAGGCGTCCTCCAGCCAATGGGAAATGGTGCCGTCCTCGAACCGCCCCGAGGATTCGCCGTGCCCGGACTAGTCGAAGCGCACATAATTCTGGCCGCGCCGCACCGCCCAGTCGGCAAGCGCCTGGGCCTTGCCGCCCATCATGTCCGACTTGAAGCCACCGAGCCAAACCACGCCGGGCGACTGGCCGGGAATCGCGCGCACCGCGATGCTGCGTCCCGAGACGTCAAGATGAGAGAGGGTTTCGGCTCCGGGGACGGTCATGCGGGCGTTCCTGCGGGCGTCTGGAAATAGCGGGTGATGATGCGCCCATAGATGTCGGCGAGGGCGAACAAATCGGCGACCGGGGTCGCCTCGTTCACTTGGTGCATGGTCTGGCCCACGAGGCCGAATTCCACCACCGGGCACAGATCCTTGATGAAGCGCGCATCGGACGTGCCGCCCGTGGTGGACGGATCGGGTCGGCGGCCCGTCACCTCGGCGATGGTATCGCAGACGAGATCCACGAAGGGGCCGGGGGAGGTGAGGAAGCTTTCGCAGGCGCCCACCTCGAACGCCAGCTCATAGGAGCCCG